>JALYHR010000106.1 GCA_030776465.1 Pseudomonadota bacterium | reverse complement strand
CTTGTAGACCACGCCGTCGATATCATAGGGCAGGTCGGCGCGGGCATGCTGTATCGCGCGGTAATGCGCCAGCATGGCCTCCAGCGAATCGCAGCGCACCAGTTGCGGCGACACCGGTACGCCCCAGCGCGCGATCATTTGCATCATCTCAAACTGGGTGTTGGCAGGCACATTGCTGGCCGCGCCCCAGCCGTGCGCCCAGAAGCGCAGAGGGCGGCTGGCGGTGACTTTCGCGTCCTTTTGCCGCAACGATCCCGCCGCGGCATTGCGCGGATTGGCGAAGAGTTTGTCGCCTTTCGCCGCCTGCGCCTCGTTCAAGGCGGTGAAGTCGGCCTTGCTCATGAACACTTCGCCGCGAATTTCGAACAATTCCGGGATCGCCCCGGTGCTCTTAAGTGTCTGCGGGATATCGGCGATATGCGCGACGTTGGGCGTGACATCCTCGCCCACCGATCCGTCACCGCGCGTTGCCGCGCGCACCAGCCGCCCGTGCTCATAGCGCAGGCTGCACGACAAGCCGTCGATCTTGTCCTCCGCCGTCATCGTAACCGGCGCGTCATCTGCCAGCGCGAGATAACGCCGCACCCGCGCCACGAATTCGGCAACCTCATCATCAGCAAAGGCGTTGTCGAGGCTCATCATCCGCACATCATGCGTCACCTTGGCCAGTGGCGAGGCGGCGACCTCATGCCCGACGCCACGCGACGGGCTGTCGGGCCGCACCAGATGCGGGAACGCCGCCTCCAGCTCGGCATTGCGGCGGACCAGAGCGTCGAACTCGGCGTCGGTCAGTTCGGGCGCATCCTCGGCATGATAAAGCCGGTTGGCGCGCGCGATCGCCTTTGCCAGCCGCATCAATTCATTGGCGGCGTCCGCTTCTGACCCAACGGCCTCGGAGGAATCGCTCACACCCCCTCCAGCAACCTGTCAGCCTGCGCGCGGGCTTCATCGGTGATTTCCGCGCCGGACAGCATTCGCGCGATTTCCTGGCGGCGACCACCAGCGTCCAGCCGCACGACCCCGGTCCGGGTGACGGTTCCTTCCGACGATTTGGCGATAACATAGTGCGTGGACCCGCGCGCCGCGACTTGCGGGCTGTGGGTGACTGCTAACAATTGTCCGCTGCTCGCCAGCCGTGCCAGCCGGTCGCCGATGGCGCTGGCGACCGCGCCGCCGACGCCGCGATCGATCTCGTCGAAGATCACCGTCGCTGCGCCGCCATCCTCGGCCAGCGCCACTTTCAAGGCGAGGATAAAGCGCGACAATTCGCCGCCCGAGGCGATCTTGCCCAGCGGGGCAAAATCGGCGCCGGGATTGGTCGCAATCAGGAATTCGGCGGCGTCGATCCCGCTGGCGCCCCAGCGTTCTTCGGGCAGGCGCGCGACCTGGGTGCGGAAGCGCGCCGCATCAAGTTTAAGCGGCGCCAGTTCGGCGGCCACCGCCCGGTCCAACCGTGCTGCGGCCTCGACGCGCAACACCGACAGGGCCTCGGCCAGCGCCCGATAGTCCAGCCCCGCCGCCTGCGCCGTGCTTTCCAACTCGGCCAATTGCGCCTCGCCGCCTTCGATTGCATCGAGTTGCCCGCGCATCGCCAGCGCCCGCGCCGGCAATTCGTCCACGGTACAGGCGTGCTTGCGCGCCGCCGCGCGTAGTTCGAACAATCGCGTCTCGATGCGGTCCAGCGCCGCGGGATCATGGCTGAGCGCCTCTGCGGCGCGGTCCAGCCGTTCCTCGGCTTCGCTGGCCTCGATCACCGCGCGATCAAGCGCCGCCAGCGCCTCTGCCAACAGCGCGTGTTCAGCAGCGATGCGGTCGAGCCGCCGCGCGGCACTGCGCATCGAGGCCAGCGCCGAATCCGATCCGGCCCATAAATGCCGCAATTCGGCGAGATCACCGGTCAGACGCTCGCCTTTCTGCATCAGCGCGCGCGCCTCTGCCAGCTCGGTTTCCTCGCCCATCAGCGGCGCCAGCGCGGTCAATTCATCGAGATGCGCTTGCAGCAAATCGCGGTCTTGTGCGGCACGGCTGACCGCATCGCGCGTGGCCGCCAGTGCCTGTTCGGCGGCGCGCCACACCCGCCATGCCGTCTCGACACCGGCCACCCCATCTGGACGACCGGGGCCGCGCGCATAGCGATCGAGCAAAGCCCGGTGACCGCGCGGATTGACCAGCCCGCGATCGTCATGCTGGCCATGCAATTCGACCAGCGCGGGCGCCAGTTCGCGCAGCAGCGCCGCGCCGACCGGTTGGTCGTTGACAAAGGCTTTGCTGGCGCCATCTGCGCGCAATTGGCGTTTCAGGATCACCGGTTCGCCCGGTTCGATCACCACTTCGGCACGGTCGAGCACGTCATGCAGCAGGGTTGGCAGCGTGGAAAATTCGAAACTGGCGGTCACGCTGGCCCGGTCGGTGCCTGCGCGCAGCAGGCCGCTGTCGGCCCGCGCGCCCAGCACCAGCCCCAGCGCGTCGAGCAGGATCGACTTGCCCGCGCCGGTTTCGCCGGTCAGCACGCCAAGGCCGCCGCCGAACTCCAGGTCCAGCGCTTCGATCAGGACAATATTGCGAATGGCGAGGCGAGTGAGCATGTTCGCCAACCGTGATAGAGCATCGCGAGAACAAGTGGGAACCGGTTTTTACCATGGCCCGCGAAAAGGCGAAATTCACCCCAGCAGGTGGTAGATCGGCGGGATAAAGCTGGCCAATATCAAGGCGCCAATGGCGCAATGTTCGGGCAGGGTGCGGCGCGGTTCCCGAACGAAATTCGCGATGTCGAGGGTGAAGGGAATGGTTTCGCCGTGGCGCGAGATAAATCCGTGGATCGCATCGGTGCCGGAAGGCTGGGCGGGGGCGAGCCCGTCCTTGGCAAGTTCGGCAAGATCGTGATCGGTCAAGCCGTCGACGTCGGCGAAAAGTGCTGTGAAAGGAACCATTCCAACTCTCCTTGGCGTCCCTTATAGCCCAATAGAGATGAATGTCCGCTTTGTGGCTGGCTAGGGATTAGCCCCAGGTTTGGTGGTAAATTTCACGAAATAGTCAAAACGGTGGCTCGACCTCGATCGGGTCGGCCAGCGAGATACGGTCCAGCATCGTCGCCATCTCGTCGCGCAGCTTGAGCATCAATCCGCGCAACCGGCATTCGGCTTCGGGCAGGCAATTGTTGCAATGTTCATGGGCATTGCGGCTGGCGCAAGGAGTCAGCGCGAGGCTGCCACGGGTCAGGCGGATTATGTCGCCATAGCGAATGTCAACGGGGGGCAATGCCAGTTCATAGCCGCCCTCACGCCCGCGATGCGAGATGATCAGTCCCTCGCGCACCATCTCCGACAGGATGACAGTCAGAAATTTGCGTGGGATATTCTGCGCCTCGGCAATGGCATCGAGTCGCACTGGCCCCTGCCGCCAGAAACTGGCGAGATGCTGAAAGGCGCGGATGGTATAACGGGTTTTCTGCGAAAGCACGGTGGCACCAGGCGATGCGGCAATTTCAGGCCAGATGCAGATGATCTGGCGATCCGGAAATCACCGCAAACCAATTGAGAAGCTCAGGGTCGAGCGGTGTCGCTATCGCCTGCCGCTGCCCATAAAGTCAATCTCTTAAGTAGAAGATTGGCCCCGAGCCCCCGACCTATTCTGCTCGGGTGTTCGGGGCGTACTTGTTCATCAGCCGGTAGGCCTTCTTGTACCACAGGCTGCCGGGATAATTGGCAGCCAGCACCGCCGCGTTCTTTTCTGCTTCCTCGGGAATGCCGAGCGCCAAATTGGTTTCGACGAGGCGGAACAGCGCTTCCTGGGTATGGCCAGTGGTCTGGTAGGTGGTGATGACGTTGCGAAAGCGGATCTGCGCCGCCAGCCATTTGCCCGAACGCTCGTAAAAGCGGCCGATATCCATTTCCTTGCCTGCCAAATGATCGTTGACCAGGTCGATCTTCAGCCGCGCATCGACGGCAAAGCGGGTATCGGGATAACGGCGCAGCACATCGTTGAGCGCGCTCAGCGCCTGCTTGGTATCCTTTTGATCGCGGCTGACATCACTGATCTGCTCATAATAGCACAGCGCGATCAGGTAAAACGCATAGGCCGTATCCTTGTTACCCGGATGGATCGACAGGAATCGCTGCGAAGCCTGGATCGATTTGGTGTAATCGCGCGCCGCGTAATAGGAAAAGGCGCTCATCAGTTCGGCGCGGCGGGCCCAGGGCGAATAGGGATGCTGCCGCTCGACCTCGTCGAACAAGATAGCGGCATCGCGGGCATTGCCCTGATCAAGCTTTTTCTTCGCCGCGATATACAGCGAATCCACGTCATGCGCGACATAGGCTGTATCCTTCGGCGTAGCGCCGCGCCCGGCACAGCCGCCGATCAAGGCGAGAGCCGCAACGACTGGGACAAGCAGGGCTATTCTGCGCGGCGAAACAGGGAAGTGGGTCTGGATCATGAGGGGCCTATAGCCAGCCTGCCGGTGAACGCCAAGTGAAAGGAGCAAGGTAGCCAAGGCAAATGCGTGGGCATTGCGGGTATTTCCAAGTGCCCACCCCCGGCCCCTCCCGCAAGCGGGAGGGGAGAAGGAGAAGTGAACGCCAAGTGAAAGGAGCAGGGCCCAGGCCTGCCCGAATCAATTTGTCAGGACGCCCGCGCCCACGTCGATCCAGGTCGCCAGCACGCCCTCGCGCTGGAGCATCCGCTGCTGTTCCCGCGTAAAGCGCTCGACGATGCGATCCAGGCTTTCGTGCGGCCGCACCGAGTTTTTGAAGACACGCGGGGCGATAAAGGCGCTGGTCAGCATCAGCGCGCAATAGACCTCGGCATCGCAGGCCTCATCGGGAGCAGCCTCGGCAAAGGCCTTGGCAATGTGGGTGACGAGGCTGTCCCATTGCGGATAGCGTTCGCGGATATCGCCACCGGCGATGTATTCATCGATCCATAATTTGATGATTTCAGGATTGCGGAGCACAAAACTGGGAATATGGCCAATGCTGGCGCGGTGCGATGCGTCGGGATTCACTCCCTTGGCCAGTTGTTCTGACGACCAGTTGCGTACCGCCGCGATCAAGGCTTCGCGACTGTCGAAATGGTAATAGACAGTCGAGCGATTGATCCGCGTGGCGCGCGCCAGTGCCGACACCGAAACGGCATCGGCCCCACTTTCAGAAATGAGTTCTACCGCCTTTTCGATCAGCACGCGGTGCGTATCATCGAAGTTTCGATTACGCCGCTTTTTTGGTCCTAATGCATCCAATTTAGTCATGGTCATCCTGCCGCCGGGGTCACAATGACATCGAGACAATCAAGTTGCCCAAAGCTGCAGCCTCTCGCCCGACTACTTAACACTTACTGCCTTAGGACGTCGATAGAAATTTCGATTTTATGACAAGAGGTTTAAACATTTATCCGGCAAAGCGCGCTTAAAATCCACAAAAGACGGGAAAATTTTGCCAAAAAATTATTCGAAATAAAATTTTAAATCAGTATAAATACGAGGTATTAACCGGCTAGTTTTGTTCGGTTTCGTACATAATATTTGAAATCTTGCTATTTTTACTTGAATTGCAGGGCCGCCAACGAACCGAGTCGAATTGACCGCAGCCGCACATCTGCGCGCGGCGGCAGCTCCGGCCCGGCTACATCTATTTCAAACCGGCATGCACCAGTGCGGCATCGACCGCGTCGCGCGCGCTTTGATTGCACGACACCAGCGGCAGCCGCAATTCTTCGCGCAACCAGTCATGCGTCTGCGCCAAGGCATATTTGAGCGGGCCGGGCGAAGCATCCTCGAACATGGCGTAGTGCAGCGGATAGAGCCGGTCGTTCAACTCGCGCGCCAGCGTCAGATCGCCCGCCGCGCAGGCAGCCTGAAAATCCGCGCAAAGCCGTGGCGCGACATTCGCGGTGACCGAAATGCAGCCCACCCCGCCCGCCGCGTTGAACGGCAGCGCCAGTTCGTCGTCGCCGGATAGCTGCGCAAATGCGCTGGCGATGCCCATGCGGTGGTCGGTGACCCGGCTGAGATCACCGCTGGCATCCTTGATCGCAACGAAGACCGCAGGATAGCGCCGCGCCAGTTCGCACACCGTCTCGGGCTTGAGATCGGTGACGGTTCGTGCCGGCACGTTGTACAGCACGATCGGCAAATCACCGTGTTCGGCAAGATAGGAAAAATGGGCCAGCAACCCTTCCTGGCTTGGACGGTTGTAGTAGGGCGCGACGACCAGCGCCGCCGCCGCCCCGCATTTTTTGGAAAAGCGCATATGCAGCAGGGAATTCATCGTATCGTTGCTGCCGCAACCGGCGATGACCGGCACGCGCCCGGCCGCCTGCTCGACGCAAATCTCGATCACCCGGTGATGCTCGGCGTTGGACAGCGTTGAATTTTCCCCCGTCGTGCCGCAAGGTACCAGCGCCGAGGAGCCGCTTTCGATCTGCCAGTCAACCAGTCGACGAAAGGCGCGTTCGTCCAACGCTCCGTCGCGGAAAGGTGTCACCAAGGCCGGAATTGAACCGGAAAACATGGACTTTATCCTTGTACCTGCCCCATGGAAGCGGGGTTTTCATCGCCCGCTGCCCGGGCTTGCTGTAATATTTTGCCTGATAAGGAGCCATCACCCTTGATGTCCAGTTTATACCAAGGGGTTTTGCATCGCAAAGCAGCGGCGTTGCTGCTGTTGACACTGGTCTGCCTGTCCGCCCCGGCGCAATGCCAGGACGGCAGCGAGTGGGACCGCGCGCGCGCCGCCCTGATCGTCAGCCAGCCGACCGCCATGGCGCAGGCGATCGGCCGCTGGCAGATCCTGACTGCTTCCGATGGCTATGGCTTTTCCGATTATGCCGGTTTCGTCTTGGCCTACCCTGGCTTTCCGGAGGAAATGAAACTGCGGCTGGCGGCTGAAAAGGCGCTTTCGCTTGGCGTGGTAGAGCCTGCGCAAATCATCGCCTTTTTCGATCGGTTCCCGCCGCTGACCAACCCGGCCCGAGCGCAATATGCACTGGCGCTGACCGCACTGGGCCGACCCGAAGCCGCCGAGACCGCGCGCGCCGCGTGGCGCGGCGGGACCATGTCCGCCACCGCCGAACTGACGATCATGCAGGACTATGGCGCACGGTTCACCACCGATGATTACGATGCGCGCAGCGATGCGCTGCTGTGGGATGGCAATAGTGTCCAGGCGACCAATATCCTGGACCGTTTGTCGGCGCGCGCACGGGCCATCGCGCAGGCCCGACTGGCGCTGATAATAGGGTCTGCGTCCACGAGCACCGCCACCCCCGGCAGCGACGGCAGTATTGTGACTGGCGGCTCCCTGGGCGGCACCAGCTATCCAAGCGCCGCCAGCTATTCAAGCGGCAGCAGTTATCTGGGAGACCCGGGTTATATCTACACCCGCGCCCGCCTGCTCATTCAATCGCATCAGACTTCGGCGGCAGCCGATCTGCTGGCGTCGCGCGCGGCATTCACCAGGCTACCCCTCGACCAGCGCAAATGGATCGATCTGCAACTGGCTGCTGCGCGCGGTGCCGACACCAGCAACGCCGTGCGAATCGCCGAACGCGCCGATGAAGCCTTCGCGCCAGGCACAGATTTGTCGCAGTTGAGTTTTTCGATACGCGACGACTATACCTCGCTGACCTGGCTGGGCGGGACGCAGGCTTTGTGGATCCTGCATGACCCTGCCCGCGCCGCCACGCTGTTCTATCGTTATGGCGCGGCTGGCCGCACCCCGCAAACCCGCGCCAAGGGCTTTTACTGGGCCGGACGTGCGCTGGCGCAAGCAGACAGCGACAAGTCCAACCGCTATTTCAAATCCGCCGCCGCTTTCCCCGACCAGTTCTATGGGATGCTGGCGCTGGAACGGTTGGGGCGCCCGTTACCCAGCCTGATCGATCCCCCGCACCCCGCGCCTACCGCCGCGCAACGCGCCGCCTTTTATGCGCGCCCGATCACCCAGGCGGTGCGAGAAGTGGCGCGCCCGATTGGACCGGAAGGGGGAGCCGACTGGCAGACCACGATCCGCTTTTTCCGCGAGATCAGCACGCAGGCGGTCACCGAAGCGGACCGATCGCTGGTGGCTGAACTGGCCCGCACGCTCGGTCGCCGCGATCTCGGTGTAGTGCTGGGACAAGCCGCCAGCAATGACGAAGTGTCGAGCTTTCGCGATGTCTCGTTTCCATTGATCCCGGTCCCGCCCGAGGCCGACTGGACGATGGTCCATGCCATTTCCCGCCAGGAAAGCCAATTTTCGCAAAACGCGCTCAGTCGCACCGGCGCGCGCGGATTGATGCAGTTGATGCCCGGCACGGCGGAGGACGAGGCGAACAAATTGGGCCTGGGCTACAGCCTGTCGCGCCTGACCAGCGACCCTGCCTATAACATGGAACTAGGCGATGCGGTGTTTTCACATTTAATGACGGTTTATGGCGGCTGCTATCCGCTGGCCATCGCCGCCTATAATTCGGGGCCCGGCAATGTGAACAAATGGCTGCGCGACATTGGTGATCCGCGGTTGGGATCGGTTAACTGGATCGACTGGATCGAACGCATCCCGTTCAGCGAAACCCGCGGCTATGTAGCGCATGTCATCGAAAATGCAGTGGTTTATGAAGCGCTATACCCCCAGCACGCGCGCTATCGCGGCCCGAACCCGGCAAGTCATTTCCTGACCAAGCGCACGCCGGGGTAATCCATCACGACCTGACCAACCAGATCAGCACGACGACGGCGAGCACGGCCAGCACCACCCAGAGCAGCGGGCGGTTCGCACGCGCAGGTTCATCGATGGCGGCAGATTCGGGCTGGTGCCTGCCGGAGATCGCCTCTTCCAGCCTGGCCTCGCGGTCGGCAGCGGCGTCGCCCAACCCGATCGCCGCTTCCGCTGCACCCGCGATCGGCGCGCCTGCGAAAAACGCTGCAGCCTCGCCTGCCGCGCCCAATGCCGCATGTCCGGCTGCGCCCAATGACGAATGCGGTTCTTCCTTGTCGGTCGCCATGGCTGTCCCTCTGGTTGCGATAATATCCCGCGTGATGCAGGTATTGCCCCTATTTGGCCTGCTTGGGCAAAAGAACAATAGGCTGGAACTGCATTGCATTTTCCGCGCCATCGCCGCTAGTTGGTCACCCGGCACCACCACGGCATCCGGCGGAGACAATCGTGCCCGGTCAAAATCACCTTTTATACATGGCGATCCTGTTCGTCGCCGCGCTGTGGGCGGGTGCCCAGAACCAGTTGGCGGGCGGTGGATCGTTCATTACCCTGCCCGCGCTGATGCTGACTGGCATGGACGCGCGCGCGGCCAATATCACCTCGACCGTGGCACTGTTTCCCGGCCAGATCACCGGCGGCTGGATCGGTCGCAAGCTGGCCAGCGGCACCGAGCGGTTGTCGTTCCGCACGCTGGTCATCATCAGTCTGGTCGGCGGCGCGATCGGCGCGCTGCTGTTGCTGGCGACGCCGTCCAGCGTGTTCGCGCATATGGTGCCCTGGCTGGTGCTGTTCGCCACCACCGCCTTCGCCTGGGGTAGTTTTGGCCGCAAGCCCAAGGAAACCGAAACCGCGCTCAGCCCGGTGGCAGCGGGAGCGGTGCAATTCGGGATTGCCATTTATGGTGGTTATTTTGGCGGCGGTATCGGTTTTTTGATGCTGGCGGCATTGACCCTGAGCCGGGTGCCGGTCCGCGCCGCCAGCGCCACCAAGAACGTGCTGGCGGGTGTTATGAACATGACGGCGGTCGTGATCTTCCTGTTTTCGGGGCAAGTGCGCTGGCTGGCGGCAGCGGTGGCCTGCGCTGGCGCGGTGATCGGCAGTTTTATCGGCGCGCGGATGCTGAGCAAGGTCAACGAGAAAGTCCTGCGCTTCATCGTGGTGATCATCGGCATTTTGCTGACCATCGGGCTGTTCCTGCGCGCGCATTGAGCGCTATCCGATTTCGTGCGAGGTTAATGGTTGGGCATGGTAAACCCGCTCCATCGTCCGATCCGCCACCGGCATTTCCGCGCGGGCAAAGGGAGCCATCGCCATGGCCAAGTCACAAAAAAAGAGCAATCGCGAAGTCCGCAAGCCCAAGGCGACCATCGCCAAGCCGGTGGCGGGCCTCGGCAAGCCCGAACATCCGGTCAATGCGTTGATGCAAAAGTCCAAAGACAAGAGCTGATAGCAGCGAGCGTTGGCCACTTTTCACCGTCTACCCCGAGCATGTCGAAGGACTGCACTTCTTTCTCCTGCGTGCAGAGAAGGAAGAAGGACAATGCTTCGACAAGCTCAGCACGAACGGGTGGGGGCTTTGTCGCCTGGAATGCGTTAAAGCGTCAGCCGTTGACGTTGAACCGGCGCCGCAACATGCGCTAATGCTCGCGCGATGAGCGCCGAAGCACCACCCATCACCCCCGCCGGCCTCGCCAAACTGCGCGCTCGCTACGACCACCTGCTCGGCACCGAGCGGCCCGCCATCGTCGAAGTGGTGAGTTGGGCGGCGGGCAATGGCGACCGCAGTGAAAACGGCGATTATATCTACGGGCGCAAGCGCATGCGCGAGATCGACCGCGAACTCACGCATCTCGCGCGCCGCATGAAGGCGCTGCGTCCGATCGACCCTGCCCGCCAGACCGACCGCCAGCGCGTGTGGTTCGGCGCCACCGTGACCATCACCGACGAGGATGACAATCACCGCCGCCTGACGCTGGTTGGCGACGATGAACAGGATGCTGGCGCCGGGCTGATCGGCTGGAGCGCACCGGTTGCACGTGCGCTGCGCGGGGCTGCCCTCGGCGATCTGCGCCGGGTCGCCTTGCCCGGCGGCGAAAAGGAATGGGAAGTGGTTTCGGTCAGCTATCCCGAGGGCTGATTGCGCCTTGTCACGCTGCCATGCGCCAAGCTGGCTTTTCGGCACGTAATCCATTATGGCGCGCCACTTCATGACCAGCACCACTCTCATGGCGATTCCGGGCCTCATCGACCCGGTGCCGAAGCCACGTTCCGCCATCACCCCCCGCGGCGATGGCCGCATCGACTTGCTTGGCCTGCCGCGCCTGCGCATCGCGGAACTGCTGAGCGAAGCCGGGCTCGACGCGAAGGCCGCCAAGCTGCGCGCGAAGCAATTGTTCCACTGGCTTTACCATCGCGGCGTCACCGACTTTGACGCGATGACCGACATCGCCAAGACCATGCGGCCATGGTTGGCGACCCGCTTTGCCATCGGTCGCCCGGAAATCGTGCTGGCGCAAACCTCCGAGGACGGCACCCGCAAATGGCTGTTGCGCACCGGCGACGACCATGAATACGAAATGGTCTTTATCCCCGACGCCGATCGCGGCACATTATGCGTGTCCAGCCAGGTCGGCTGCACGCTTAATTGCCGCTTTTGCCATACCGGCACCATGCGGCTGGTCCGCAATCTCACGCCGGGCGAAATCGTCGGCCAGGTCATGCTGGCCCGTGACGCGCTGGGCGAATGGCCCAAGGGGGTGATGGCGGGCCTGGATACGGATGAAGACGAAGGAACCTACTCCTCCGATGGCCGCCTCCTCACCAATATCGTCATGATGGGCATGGGTGAGCCGCTGTACAATTTCGACAATGTCCGCGACGCGCTGCAACTGGTGATGGACGGTGACGGCCTTGCCCTGTCCAAGCGCCGCATCACCCTGTCGACCAGCGGCGTCGTCCCGATGATGGCCCGCTGCGGCGAGGAAATCGGCGTGAATCTCGCCGTCTCGCTCCATGCGACCTCGAAAGAAGTCCGCGACGAAATCGTGCCGATCAACCGCAAATACGGCCTCGAAGAACTGCTGCAAGCCTGCGCCGATTATCCCGGCGCCTCCAACGCGCGCCGCATCACCTTTGAATACGTCATGCTGAAAGACAAGAACGACAGCGACGCCGACGCCCGCGAACTGGTCCGCCTGCTCAAGCATTACCGGCTGCCGGCCAAGGTCAACCTCATCCCGTTCAACCCCTGGCCCGGCGCAAACTACGAATGCTCGACCCCGGACCGCATCCGCGCCTTCTCCAACATCATTTTCGAAGGCGGCATCAGCGCCCCCATCCGCACCCCCCGGGGCCGCGACATTGATGCCGCCTGCGGTCAGTTGAAAACCGCCGCCGCGAAAATGAGCCGAGCGGAACTGGACCGGCTGGCGGAGGAAAAGCAGGTCGCGTTAGGGTGAGGGCGACGTGCAGGTGCGATGGCCAGAGCAGTCGCGCTGGCGCTTTGGGTTCGCTTTGGAAATTCGGCAATACGACTGGGGAAATGGAATGCGAAAATTGTTGGCCTGCGTGCTCGGATTGATGCTGACGGCTAGCCCGGCGTTAGCCCAGATGGACGGCATGGGCGGCGGTGGCATGGGGGGTGGCGGCATGGGCGGTGGCGGCATCGACCCTGGTGCGGGCGAAAACGACTCCTCGCACGGCAACAACATCGGCTCACACGATCATCCGTACGAAATGAAGCCGATCAGCAAGGAATACTTCGACAAGATCATAACCGCCATGTTCAGCCAGGCGGACTTGAACCACGATGGCATGGTCACGCTGGGCGAACTCCAGTCGGTGATCGACGGTCGCCGGGAGATAATCATTCGCGCCCGCTTCAAGGACATCGATGCCAATCACGATGGCAGGATCGATATCGATGAATTCGTCAACTGGCAGCACAAGGTGGGTTCGGCGGCAGCTTCCGAGTGTTCGGCTTACACCGGCCATCTCGAACTCGTACCCGAGACGCTGGGACCGGTCCTGGGTGACAGCGACAGGGACCGGGCGCTGATGCTCGCCATCGAGCCGCTGAGTGCCACGATGATCACCAAGGCGAATATAAACTACCGCCCCGGTGCGACGCTGGCCGATGTTCTGGCTTATGAAAATGCGCGCTTCGATGCGGCGGACACCAACAAGGACGGTTTCCTCGTCCAGCAAGAGCTGGCGAGCCTGCGCCACGCGTCCGACCGGCATGGCGGCTCATCGGGCGGTCGATACCAGCGCCAGCCGAACCCGGATAACTGATCCTGTGCCGATTTGAGCGCTATTCCTCCGGCAATGGTCCCTGAACCACTGCTGCGGCCAGCAGCAGCAGCCCAAAACCGACCGCGATCCACAGAGAACCCAGGCCGAACAGGGGAAACGCCAGTGCGCCTGTCATCGCGCCTGCGACCAGCCCCAGCCATAGCAGGAAGTAGGGCACCCAGCCGAAACGCGGGCCACCGGTCAGCGCCCAGGCCAGGTGCTGGCCGAATTTGACCAGCGTTCCGGTCATATAGGTGACGCCGATGCTGACTTCGCCGTCGCGTTGAAAGATGGCGTTGGCGGCGCCCATGGCGCTGGCCATCAGCAGCGTCGGGATGGCGGAGCGGTCCACCAACACATGCGCGACTGCGGCCGCCGCCAGCAAAAGCAGCATCGCCGACAGCACCGCTGGCTTGCGCCAGCGTCCGGCAACCGCGCCGACACGCGTGCCCACCATCACCCCGATCACGAATGCCGCGATCAACGCGCCAGCGAACAGGCTGCCGTGGCGACCGGCCACGCCGACCGCCATGCGCGTCGAATTGCCGCTCATGAACGACACGAACATGCCGCCCAATTTCAAAAAGCCCAGCGCATCGACGAACCCGGCCAGTATGGCGAGACCCACGGCCAGCAAGCGCTGGTGATTGGCGGAGCGGCGCATGGCTGGCATTGTGCGCCAGGTTCGCGGCGGGCGCAAACGATCACGGCAGACGCAAACGATCACGGCAGGCGCAAAAGATTATGGCAGACTGGGGTTTGCCCAGGCGACCAGTTCCGCTCCGCTCGCCACGGTGACCGTTTTTCCCGCGACCCACACCGCGCCACGCTCATCCTGGACGCAGACCACACGTCCGTCTGCGCCGACTTTGCGGCCCTGGGCTGCGACATAGCGCCCCTGCGCCAGCCCCGCGCCGAACAGATATTGCGCGGCGGCGGCATTCAGGCTGCCGGTGACCGGATCTTCGACGATGGTGCCGTTGGCATTGGCGAAAAAGGCGCGCACTTCGAAATTAACACCCCCTCCCGCAGGATAAGCCGCGATCAGGCCGATGTCGGTGCCCACTGGCGCACGGGCAGGCGTTTGCGCCGCCAGCACATCGTCCACCGAGCGCAGGCGCAGCAGTTGCCAGCCGGGGCCGTTGTCGGCATGCACGCCATCGACGACCGCCTCGGGTGGCACATGGCAAAGCTGCGCTGCCGCGTGGCGTTCCTGTTCCGACAACGGCCCGCTGCGCCGGGTGGGCGGCGCACGGAAGGCCAGCATGCCTTCGATCCGGCGAATCTCGACCAGCCCGATGGCGCATTCCTGGACGATCACCTCATCCTGCGCCGATGCTCCGTCCGCCGCCAGCCAGGCATGGCATGTCCCCAGCGTCGGATGCCCGGCAAACGGCAGTTCGCGCCCCGGACAAAAGATGCGCACGCGATAATCTGCCCCGGCAGAGGTCGGTGACAGCAGAAACGTCGTTTCGGAAAAGCCCAGCCAGTCGGTCAGCGCCTGCATCGCGGCGGTATCGAGCGCCATGTCGGGCGACTTTGCGCCATGGACGACCGCGAGCGGATTACCGCGCAGCACACCCGAGCCGAAAACGTCGATAATATCCAGTTTCATGCCGCTTACCCGTTGCGATAAATAGGTTTCGTAGTTCAGAATACCCGCCAGCGTCCAGCGGCCAGAAAAGCCGGTCGGCGCAAGGCGCGCGGGCGTTACAAAGCAGCGGGAATTGTGATGGAAGCGTTCGGGCTATTGGTGACCATTGTTCTCTTCGCTGGCCTGTCATGGCTGACACTCGCGTCAATCGTGTTGATTGACATGCGTTTTCGGTTGAAGCGGATCGAAAAATTGCTGCGTGAAAAAAATTCCGACTGAGACACTGTCCACCGGATAGGGAGTGATCATCACTGGTTGCGCGATCCTCTCGGACGATTCGCGAAAGTGAAATGAAAAAAATGGTACCCACTTTTGGCTGGCGCGCTCTAGGAAAATCCGATGGCTACAATTGCTCCCGAACCGCTGCTGCGCTTGCGCGATATTACCCAGGCTTACCGCAAGGGCGGCACGTCGGACCTGCTGGTGCTGGACGGCATCAACATGAGCCTGTGGGAAAACCAGATCGTCGGCCTGCTCGGGCGTTCGGGCTGCGGCAAGTCGACCATCCTGCGCATTGTTTCCGGGCTTATTCCACCGACCTCGGGTAATGTCCTGTTCCGCGACAAGGCGGTGTCCGGTCCCGTGCCGGGTGTGGCCATGGTGTTCCAGACCTTTGCGCTGTTTCCGTGGCTGACCGTGCTGGAAAACGTCGAACTGGGGCTGGAGGCGCTGGGGATCGCCGCTGATGAACGGCGCCAGCGGGCGCTGACCGCGATCGACTTGATCGGGCTCGATGGTTTCGAATCGGCTTATCCCAAGGAATTGTCGGGCGGCATGCGACAACGCGTCGGGCTGGCCCGCGCGCTGGTCGTCCATCCCGATGTCCTGTTGATGGACGAGCCGTTCTCGGCGCTGGACGTGCTGACTGCCGAGACTTTGCGCACCGACCTGATCGACCTGTGGATCGAAGGACGATTGCCGATCAAATCTGCGCTGATGGTGACGCATAATATCGAGGAAGCGGTGCTGATGTGCGACCGCGTGATCGTATTGTCACCCAATCCGGGGCGCATCGCGCTGGAGATCGCCATCGACCTGTCGCATCCGCGCAACCGGCTCGACCCCGGCTTTCGCCAATATGTCGGCGAAATCTATGCGCTGATGACCAAGCGCCAGGACCCGCATTCGCCCACCATCGAAGGCATTCCCGGCACCGGCATCGGCATGGTCCTGCCCAGTGTTTCGACTAACGAAATGGCCGGGTTGCTGGAAGCGCTGGCGGCCCCCACCGCGCCCGCCCGCGTGGAACTGTCGGATATTGCCCGCGCGCTGCAACTGGAAGTGGACGAACTGTTTCCCATCGCTGAAATCCTGCAACTGCTGCGCTTTGCCGAAATGGAAGCGGGCTGCATTCGCGTCACCGAGGGCGGGCGGCACTTTGCCGAAGCCGACACCGACCAGCGCAAGCGGCTGTTTGCGGAACGGCTGGAAAGCCACGTCCCGCTGATCCGCCTGATTCGCCGCGTGCTCGACGAACGCCCCGGCCACGTCGCCCCGCTGGCGCGCTTTCGCGGCGAGCTGGAGGATTACATGTCGGAGGAATACGCCGAGGAAACGCTGCGCGCGGTGATCAACTGGGGGCGCTATGCCGAAATCCTGGCCTACGACGAGGAAACCGAGCGGCTCAGTCTCGAAGATCCGTCCTGATGGCTGAGCTGACATCGCCCATCGGGCTGATTGGCAAGCGCGCGCAACCCAACTGGTGGGATGCGGTGGCGTTTGGCCTGATCATCGGGTTGCTGGCGGCTGTCGCCCACAGTGCGCATGGTACGGTGATGTCGCTCAACGCGGTCGAAGAAGGCAGGATCAGCCTGTCGCCATGGGCGCTGCCGGGTTATGCGATGCGCACGGTGATGCGGATGGCGGCGGCGATGGTCGCGTCGCTGGTGTTCACATTTACCTTTGCGCCGCTGGCGGCCAAGAGCCCGCGAGCCGGCCAGATCCTCATTCCGCTGCTCGATATCCTGCAGTCGGTGCCGATCCTGGGGTTTCTGACCTTTACCGTCACCGGGTTCATGGCGCTGTTTCCGGGCAGCGTGCTGGGGCTGGAATTCGCGGCTATCTTTGCGATCTTCACCAGCCAGGCCTGGAACATGGCATTCAGTTTCTATCAGGCGCTGACGACGATTCCGCGCGACCTGGACGAAGCCGCGACCAATTTCCAGCTTTCGACGTGGCAGCGCTTTTGGCGGCTGGAAGTGCCGATCGGCATGCCGGGGCTGGTATGGAATGCGATGATGTCGATGTCGGGCGGCTGGTTCTTTGTGGTCGCATCCGAGGCGATCACCGTCGGCACCCATACCATCGCCTTGCCCGGCATCGGTTCATACGTGGTGACCGCGTTGAACGCCCGCGACCTTGGCGCGGTGGCCTGGGCGATTGTCGCCATGGCGCTGGTGATCCTGGCTTATGACCAGTTGCTGTTCCGGCCATTGGTCGCCTGGGCCGACAAATTCAAGTTCGAGCAGACCGCCAGCGAGGCGATCGACGATCCCTGGGCGCTCAAGCTGATCCAGCGGACACGGCTGATGCGGGCGATGCTGATGCCGGTGGAAATGGGGCTGGGCTATATCGCCCGACTGCGGCTGGGCAAACCGCGAGCACGGGCCCCCGCCGCGCTGCCGCGCCCGCTCAATATCGCCTTTGACATTTCGTGGTATGCGATGATTGCGCTGGGCCTGACCTGGTGCCTGTGGCGGATGTTCAGCTACATGGCGCAGACGCTGCACATCGGCGATGTGCTGGATGCAGTGGAGCTGGGCGGTATTACATTTTTGCGGGTGATCGTGCTGATCGTCCTGGCCTCGGTCGTCTGGGTGCCCATCGGGGTGTGGATCGGCTTGCACCCGGCATGGTCGCGGCGCGTACAAAGCGTCGTGCAGTTCGCCGCCGCCTTCCCCGCCAATCTGCTGTTCCCGATCGCGGTGGTGTTGATCGTGCGGGGCCACGGCAATGCCGATATCTGGCTGAGCCCGCTGATGATCCTGGGCACACAGTGGTATATCCTGTTCAACGTCATCGCCGGGGCCAGCGTCTTTCCCGGAGATCTGCGCGAGGCCAGTGCCAATTTCGGCATAAAAGGCTGGCGCTGGTGGCGAAAAGTGATGCTGCCGGGCATCTTTCCCTATTATGTCACCGGCGCGATCACCGCCAGCGGCGGCTCATGGAACGCAGCCATCGTCGCCGAAGTCGCCAGCTGGGGTTCGACCCGGCTGCACGCGCATGGTCTGGGATCCTACATTGCCGATGCCACCCTCAATGGCGATTATCAGCGCGTGGTTTTGGGCATCGCGGTGATGTCGGCCTTCGTCATCGCCACCAATCGTATCCTGTGGCGCCCGCTTTACGAATACGCCGGGCGTCGGCTACGCTTCGACTAATTTAGTAACTAAATTGAGGCAGAAATCTTCCGATCGAGGCGGTGTTTCGGACCAATAATCCACCAAGACGACGGAAATGATTGCAAATCGCCGACCGCCGACCTATATGAAGAATGCTTACGTCGCCCGCGACGGATATCGGACTGCTTTAGCTCCCCCTTTGTCCATTTCCAGCCTCATAATGCCGGGTCGCGCCGCTGTTGGCGCGTGCCCGAAACGTACGGGCAAAGGATACCCATATGACTATCGGAACTGTAAAATTCTTCAACCCTGACAAGGGCTTCGGCTTCATCGCGCCTGAGGGCGGCGGGAACGACGCCTTTGTGCATATTTCGGCCGTGGAACGTGCCGGTATGCGCACCCTGGATAAGGACCAGCGCGTTTCGTACGATCTCGAAAAGGATCAACGCGGCAAGGTCTCGGCTGTAAATCTGCAGGCCGCCTGAAAAACTGTGTCGGTGCGGTTGGCCTGAGGTCGACCGCACCGGTGCCTTATCAATTGTGGGGGCCCTTGGGGGGCTGCGTTCCCACGACGGCAACTTCGCCCGGTTTTACTGAGAGTAGCCAGCATGGCCCTGAAAACGGATGACGCCAAGACTCGTCCATTCCTGATCCAGAAGGACGCAGAAGGACAATTTCGCCTTTCGGTACGCACGACGCGGTACAATTCGCAAGGTTACCCGATCGTCGATGTCGCACCCCAGCAGCAGTTGTTCAAGACGTCTGCTGCCGCAAGAGCATTTGCGCGCGACAATTTCAGCGCGCAGCCCGGCGAATACGCCACGAAGTAGATAGCCTGGCGCCGAGTTTGCGCAGCGGCGTTTCGCGCGGCAAAATGCGCGGCGCGCACCAGCTAGCCTTGTATTAAAGCTTTTCGACGCCACGTCCCGGTAGAAGCCAGACACCGGTAACAAGGACGTGTGCCATGATCGATAAAGCAGTGTTCTCGCGCAGGATGTTCGAGCAGCTACAAGCCGGTGGAGTGGGCGACGACAACGCCGTTCGCCGTATGGAATTCGTGGCGCAATTGCTCGATTCCGCCTTTGTCCTGCCTGGAACGAACAAGCGCATCGGCATCGACGCAATCATCGGCATGGTTCCGGGCATCGGCGATGTCGTCACGACGGTGCTGTCCAGCTATGTCATCTGGGAAGCCAGGAACCTTGGCGTCAGCCGTGTGGCGCTTGGTCGGATGCTGGCCAATCTGGCCATTCACGCGTCCGTCGGATCGATTCCGATCATCGGCGACGTATTCGACGCCTTCTTTCGCGTCAATCAGCGCAACATGCGCATCGTCCACGCGCAACTGCGAAATGGCAAGAACCGGCGACCGGCGGCGCGGACGACCATCACGGTCCCTTGATCGAGCACCTTCGGCTAGGGTGTGTGGCGATTTGGCTCAGGCCCCTAGACGATCACCACTTGTCTATGCCCGGTTTGATGGTCAGGCGTAACGCCCGCCTGACCATCCGAAATGCGCAACTGTCGATGGCTGAGTCAGCCGAGCAGACCGTTGGCGCTGACCATGCAGTAGATCATGCCGATCGAGAGCAGCGTGTTGGTGCGGCTGGCCATGAGCGCGCGCGGCGCGGCAGCGGCCTTCTCCTCGGCGGTCGCGTCGATGATGCCCAGGATCTTCTTTTGCGCCGGCCAGATGATGAACCACACGTTGAATGCCATCACTAGCGCCATCCACATGCCGACACCGATCAGGCGGACCTTGCCCGGAACGGACAGGCTCAGCGCCGGCACCAGGAAGCCACCGTTCCATGCCACGATTAGCCCGGTGAGGACCGTAAGCAGCGCTGCATAGCGGAAGTAGAAGAACACCTTTGGAGCGATGTGGCCGGTGATCGCACCCTTTTGTTCGGCAGGAATCGCCGGCATCGTTGGCACCTGGACGAAGTTCAGGTAGTAGAGCAGGCCGATCCACAGCATGCCGAAGAACACGTGCAGCCACACGAACGTCGATTTGATGCAGGCGGCTGCGCCGTTGAAGCTGTCATAATCGAGACCCAGCATGATGGCGACGGCCACAACCACGCCCACCAATACTACGAGATTGAGATTAGCGAAAAATTTGACCATCATTCCCCCTTTGGACACCTGAGGCGTCTCTGTTGCTGCGAGACTGAAATCCTGTTCACGCACGCCCGGGGGTTTATTGCGGAAATGTGCGGCGATGTCACCCCGGTTTTCTGTTCCAGGACGTGCACACCGACATTTCCCAGTTGGACCGCGCAAACGGCCTGATCGACGACGAAATCCCAAAAAATGACACGATTAGGGGGCAAACCAATGCGATTTGCGCCTTCATGATGCCGGTGACCTGGCCGTGACGCTCGGGACTGCACCAGACATGGCCTTCTCGAGAAGTTCGCGCACCGCCATGGTTCAGACCCGCTGGCCCGAGGCATCGATGACGCGTTCGCCATCCTCCTTGGTGAATGCGCCTGTTTGCGGGCTGGGCAGAATATCGAGCACCCGTTCCGAAGGGCGGCATAGCCTGACGCAGAGCGGCGTCACTACCAATGGGCGATTGATCAGGATCGGGTGGGCCATCATGGCATCGATCAGCGCGGCGTCGGGCAGCGAAGCATCGCCCAGCGCCAGTTCAGCGAAGGGCGCCCTTTTCGCGAAGCAGATCGCGCGGCGTCATGCCTGCCAGTTCGATCATCTGCACCAACAACGCGCGCGCGGGCGGCGTTTTCAGATATTCGACGACATGAGGTTCGATCCCGGCATTGCGGATCATCGCCAGCGTGTTGCGCGACGTACCGCATTCGGGATTGTGGTAGATGATGGTCAGAAACGCGGGATCGATCATGACGGTGTTTCCTCTTTGAGCAACCACGCAAAGACGCCGACCGCAATCAGCGCTCCGGCTATCTGCGCGATGATGAAGGTCGGCACCGATACAGGAGCTATACCGGCAAAGGTGTCGGACAGACAGCGGGCGATGGTCACCGCGGGATTGGCGAAGGATGTCGAGGCTGTGAACCAATAGGCGGACGTTATGTAGAGGCCGACCGCGACAGGCGTGAAATCCGGGCGGAAGCGCAGGCAACCCAGGATCGTCGCCAGCAGTCCGAAGGTGGCGATGCCTTCCGAAAACGCCTGCCCAGGTCCGTTGCGCAGTTTCGTCGATACTTGCAGCACCGGTTCGGCGAACATCGCATGCGCGACAAAAACGCCCACTAGCGCGCCGATCGTTTGCATAAACGCATAGGCCGTGGCGAGCACCGGCTGAATTTCCCGCCGCACAGCGAAGGCCAAGGTGACCGCCGGATTGAAATGTGCGCCCGAAATCGGCCCGAAGATGGTGATCAGCACGACCAGCGCAGTCCCCGTCGCCAGGGTATTACCCAGCAGCGCGATCGCGACATTGCCGCTGGCCAGACGTTCTCCCATGATGCCCGAGCCGATCACCACCGCGAGCAGCAGGGCGGTTCCGAGCGCCTCGGCGGCCAGCCGACGCGACGTGCTGAATGGGTGCGCAGGCGGTTCCAGGCTGGCGACCTCGGCTAATACCAAGCTGCGGTGATCCTGACCCATGAGGACGGCTTCTGGCGGTTCTCGGCGAGAAGTGGCCGAAGGGGCGATGTGGTTCATCGTTCCGAGGC
>JALYHR010000105.1 GCA_030776465.1 Pseudomonadota bacterium | reverse complement strand
TGATCTACCCCAATGCGGGCCTGCCGAACGAGTTGGGCGAATACGACGAACAGCCCGGCACTACGGCCGGTTTCGTCAAGGAATGGGCCGAGCATGGCCAGGTCAACATCCTGGGCGGTTGCTGTGGTTCGACGCCGGAACATATCGCGGCAATGGCCCAAGCTGTCAAAGGCGTGCGGCCGAGGATTGTGCCGACGCTGGCGCCGGTGACGCGGTTGGCGGGGCTTGAGCCGTTTTTGATGGGGGCTTGAGGTGGGGATATCGAACTTGCGGTCCGGGTAAAAGCCCCTCCCCTTTAGGGGAGGGGCTGGGGGTGGGGTCTCGCCGGGTAGCTCAGCCTCTGGGGATGGACCCCACCCCAACCCCTCCCCTAAAGGGGAGGGGCTCAGAAATTACACATCCGAACCCGCCGAGGCTGCGCTCATCGCTGCGCTGGAATTCGCCGCGCCGCGCGCTGAAGCCGCCATCGCTGCGGAGGATTTCGCCGGGGCCATGGCTGCGCTGGCCGCTTTGCGGGCGCCGATCGATGCGTTCTTCGATCAGGTCACGGTCAATGACGCCGACGAAAACAAGCGCGCTGCACGGCTGGGATTGCTTGACCAGTTTCGTGCTGCGGTGCACAAAGTTGCCGATTTCAGCCTGATCGAGGGGTAGAATTCCCCCATTTTCGGCCCAATTTCCGGCCCCCAGGGTCAACGCATATGAGGTGAGTTAGTGGGTAACCAGGTCTATACCTTCGGCGGCGGCGTCACTCATGCTGACCCGCGCACCCGTGACAAGGTGATTTGCGGCGGCAAGGGCGCCAATCTCGCGGAAATGGCGGGGATCGGCTTGCCGGTACCGCCGGGCTTCACCATCACCACCGAGGAATGCGTGCGTTACCTGCGGGAAGGCGCCAATTTCTCCGATGACCTGCGCGCCGATGTCGCCACCGCGCTGGTGCATATCGAAAAATCCGTCGGCAAGAAATTCGGCGATGCGACCGATCCGCTGCTGGTCTCGGTGCGCTCGGGCGCGCGGGTTTCCATGCCGGGAATGATGGACACGGTGCTCAACCTTGGCCTTAACGACGCGACGGTGACGGGGCTGTCCGCGACCTCGGGCGATGCACGCTTTGCCTGGGACAGCTATCGCCGCTTCATCCAGATGTATTCCGACGTGGTGCTCGGCATCGACCATCATCTGTTCGAGGATGCGCTGGAAATCATCAAGGAAGACAATGGCTTCTTTACCGATGTTGAGTTGTCGGCCGAAGACTGGCAAAAGCTGGTGGGGCAATACAAGACCATCGTCGCCGACGCATTGGGACGCCCATTCCCGCAGGATGTGCATGAACAATTGTGGGGCGCGATCGCGGCGGTGTTCGACAGCTGGGATTCGGACCGGGCCAAGGTCTATCGCCGCCTCAACAACATCCCCGCCGACTGGGGCACCGCAGTCAACGTCCAGGCGATGGTGTTCGGCAACATGGGCGACACCAGCGCCACCGGCGTCGCCTTCACCCGCGACCCGGCGACCGGCGAAAAGGCCTATTACGGCGAATGGCTGGTCAATGCCCAGGGTGAGGACGTCGTCGCCGGCATCCGCACCCCGCAATATCTGACCAAAGCCTCACGGACACGAGCAGGCGCCAAGCCATTGTCGATGGAAGAGGCGATGCCCGAAGCCTTTGGCGAGCTGGCCCGCGTTTTTGACCTGTTGGAAGCGCATTATACCGACATGCAGGACATCGAGTTCACGGTGGAGCGCGACAAATTGTGGATGCTCCAGACCCGCAGCGGCAAGCGCACCGCCAAGGCAGCGCTGAAAATGGCGGTGGATATGGTCGGCGAAGGGCTGATTGACGAGGCCACCGCGATTCGCCGGATCGACCCGATGGCGCTCGACCAGTTGCTGCATCCCACGCTGGATCCCAAGGCGGCGCGCAACGTGCTGGGCAAGGGCTTGCCGGCATCGCCCGGCGCGGCGTCGGGCGCCATCGTGCTGGATGCCGATCTTGCCGAAAAGCTGGCCGAACGCGGCGATGCGGTGATTCTGGTGCGGGTCGAAACCAGCCCGGAGGATATCCATGGCATGCATGCGGCACGCGGCATTTTGACCGCGCGCGGCGGCATGACCAGCCACGCCGCCGTAGTCGCGCGCGGAATGGGGCGCCCCTGCGTCTCGGGCGCGTCCAGCCTGTCGATCGACATGACCAAGCGCATTTTGCGCATCGGCGCGCATGAGTTGAAGGAAGGCGATGTCATCACGCTGGACGGCACCTCGGGCGAGATCATGGCAGGTGAAGTGCCGACGATCGAGCCGGAACTGGTCGGCGATTTCGGCACGCTGATGGTCTGGGCGGACCAGCATCGCCGGATGAAAGTGCGCACCAACGCCGAAACCCCGGAGGATTGCCGCGTCGCCCGCCAGTTCGGGGCGGAAGGCATCGGCTTGTGCCGCACCGAACATATGTTCTTCGATGCAACCCGCATTTCGGCGGTGCGCCAGATGATCCTGGCCGAAGATGGCGACGGCCGCCGCAAGGCGCTGGCCAAGCTGCTACCCGAGCAACGCGCCGATTTCCACTCGATTTTCGAGATCATGGCGGGGCTGCCGGTGACCATCCGACTGCTCGATCCACCGCTGCACGAATTTCTGCCGCACAGCGATGCCGAATTCGCGGAATTGTCCGAAACCATCGGCATCGGCATCGATACGCTGAAGCGCCGCGCCGGGGAACTGCATGAATTCAACCCGATGCTGGGCCATCGCGGTTGCCGGTTGGGCATCACCTTCCCCGAGATTTACGAGATGCAGGCACGCGCGATTTTCGAGGCGGCTTGCGATGTTGCCACCGCCAGTGGTGATGCGCCCGTACCCGAAGTGATGATCCCGCTGGTGGCCACCGGCAAGGAACTGGAAATCCTGAAGGCGCTGGTCGATCGCACGGCGGAGGCGGTGTTCAAGGAAAAGGGCCGCCGTCTGGATTACCAGGTCGGCACGATGATCGAACTGCCCCGCGCCGCACTGATGGCCGGCCAGATCGCGGCACATGCCGAATTCTTTTCTTTCGGCACCAATGATTTGACCCAAACCGCGCTGGGGGTCAGCCGCGACGATGCCGCCAAGTTCCTGAGCGTGTATGTCGAACAAGGCATCTACGCGCGCGATCCCTTCGTCAGCCTGGATATCGAAGGCGTCGGCGAACTGGTCCGCATCGCAGCGGAACGTGGCCGCGCCACGAGGCCGGCGATCAAGCTGGGCATCTGCGGCGAACACGGCGGTGATCCGGCCTCGATCGCGTTCTGCGAGGCGGTCGGGCTCGATTACGTCAGCGCATCGCCATATCGGGTGCCCATCGCGAGGCTGGCGGCGGCGCAAGCGGCTTTGGGGTGAGTGACGGCGCTTCTCCCCTCCCGCAGGCGGGAGGGGAATAGAAAGTTAGCGTTTCCAACCTGATAGTGTCAAAATCTCGAAATGCTCTACAGTGCGCCCAGCTTCGCCTCCCGCCGCGAAATGGTCCCGCGCGACTGCCCATTGCGCGCGGTTCAGGGGCGGACCGGGGTGGCGCAGGACGTTGCTTAACCCTTGCGCACGGATGTCGGCGACCAGCGACGGCAATGATCGGAAGCTGGCATCCAACCCGCGCGAATCGACGACGGGATCGGCAAAACCGGCGCGTTGCAGCAATTGCCCGCCAGCACGGACGTCGACCATCGGGTGAAGGCGCGGCGCGGGTCGGTCGCCGTCGGCGGCCAGCATGGCTGCGCGCAAGGCTGGAAGACTGCCTGCAGCCAGGAAACTGACGATGGCAAGACCACCTGCGGCCAGCGCCTGACGCAGCAGGATCAGCGCGCCGGGCAGGTCATTGGCGGTGTCGAGCGTGCCGAGGCTGACGATCAGATCGAAATCGGTCGCAGGGTACGGGCGTTCCTCAAGGAACCCGTCCGCTGGATCGGCCTGCGTCACGTCGCAGCCTGTTGCGGCCAGCGATTTGGCGAGTGCGCCGCGCCAATCGCCGACCACCAGCGCGCGCTTTGCCTCGATCCGCAGGAAACCGAGTCGCTCCTGAATATCCTCGATCATGTCGTCGAGCAGATAAGACGGTGCATCGCCCCGTGATTGCAATTGCCGCATACGCCGACGCACGGCGATGCGGCGGCTGGGGGCAAAGATCGTCGGCGGCGATAATGGGGTCATGGCGTTCCCTGCCGCGCAGCGCCGCGATGCGCAAGCTTGAGGTTGCGCTTGCCGCTCTTGCCGGTGAGGCGCGTTCTGTTACAAGCATTTATGGGATTGCAACAGGCTCTTTCCCCCGTCGTCGATCTGGTGTTTCCGGCGCGTTGTCCCTTGTGCGAGACGGGGGTTGCGCCACATACCGGGCAGTCTGGGCATGTGGGGCTGTGTGGTGCGTGCTGGGGCGGGCTGGTCATTCCGGCAACGCCAGCTTGCCGCTTGTGCCAGCGGCCATTCGTCGGCGCAGTGCCAGAAGGGCTGGATTGCGCGCCATGCCTTGCGCAAACGCCGCTGCATGACGGCATTGCGGCGGCTACCGTATATAATTCGGCCTCGCGGCGGCTGGTGCTGTCGTTCAAATATGGTGGCCGGATCGGATTAGCGCCGATGCTGGCGCGGCTCATGCTGACCAGGTTGAGGCTATCCGGGCTGGGGGGAACCGACGCGCCGCTCGACCAAAGCTGGATCGTGGTTCCGGTGCCGCTGCATCGCTGGCGGTTATGGCGGCGCGGTTTCAACCAATCGGCATTGTTGGCGCGCGAAATCGCTCGGGTCTCCGGGGCACGGCTGGCGGTCGATGCGCTGGTGCGCTCAAAGCGCACGCCGACGCTGGGCGGATTGGGTCACGACGCGCGGCGACGGGTGCTGGCGGGGGCGATTCGGTTACATCCGCGCCGCAAATCGACGTGGGCTGGCGCAAAAATCGTGTTGGTCGATGACGTCTTGACCAGCGGCGCCACCACCGACGCCTGCATCGCCGTACTGAGGCGAGCAGGCGCGGACAAAATTATCATCGCCTGCGTGGCCCGCGTGATGGATGAAGCCCTGCCGCATTTGTAACGTGTGGTTAGCCAGCACAGGTTGGTAAGCACAAACGAAAATACCCGGGAGCGATCCCGGGCATTCTCGTGACGAAACTAAGGAGCGCTGTCCATTTCTGGACTGGCAGATCCCGGATCGGCCGCCTCACCCAACTCTATATTGCGGTCCTGCCCATTAAAGGCATGAACCAAAATCCCTGAACCAAGGCCTATCAAATCGGCACTTTGTGCCAGCCCTGCGAATGTGCTGCCTCCCTCAAGGCCGCGTCATCTCAATGTTACCGATCGTGACAAAAATAAAGCGCCTTCGCCGCGAGCGGTGGATTTTGGCAGCTATCTGTGGTTATCCTGCAACATCATATGTTACTCAGGCAGGCGCAGCGAAGGGTTGAGAATGACGGAAAGCCAGGCGGCGGCCCAAATCGAGGAGCGCGAGCAGGGGAACCAGTTTCTGCCCCGCTTCGACGACAAGGGCCTGCTCACCGCAATCGCGCTCGATTCGCAGACCCGCGAGGTGCTGATGGTGGCGTTCATGGATGCCGAAGCGCTGGCGCGCAGCCGCGAAACCGGGCTCGCCCATTTCCACTCGCGGTCGCGCGGACGGTTGTGGATGAAAGGCGAAACTTCGGGGCACGTCCTGCGCATCGAGGAAATGCGCGTCGACTGCGATCAGGATGCGCTGGTACTGCTGGTCGCGCCAGCCGGCCCGGCGTGCCATACCGGCGAAACCTCGTGCTTTTACCGGCGGCTGGCGGGTGATCGGCTGGAGCGCGTAATACCGGGGGCGTAATTTTTGACTCGTCATTGCGAGCGCAGCGAGCAATGACGAACGAGATGCGTCAATGCTGGGGGCCATTGGTATGAGTGAGCGTTTTGAAAGGCATCGTCAGCCGTGGAAGCCCGAGGAGATCCAGAAGCTGCACACGCTGGCGGCAAAGGGGATGGGGCTGAAAGCGATCGCCAAGGCGCTTAACCGGAGCGAGGAATCGACGACCGAGCGGGCGAAAAACGACGGCGTAAAGATCGCCAGGCTACGCTGAATCCTCTCCGATCCCGCAAGCTGCCCTCGCCGACAAAGCTCATCCTTGCATGACGACAGGACCTGGCGGCAGTTCTTAACAAACCCGCCTATCTGATTGAAAAAAACCGAAAATTCCCCAAGGTGGCGCGAGTGACGGGGCTCGAACCCGCGACCTCCGGCGTGACAGGCCGGCACTCTAACCAACTGAGCTACACCCGCTCGCCCCCTTGGGGAGCGCCGCCCCTAGGCCAGCACCTCCGGGCTGTCAATAAGCGAACCGCGCGAAGTTCGGGCCGGGATGGCGGGTTCGTGCTTGCTGCGCTAAAACCCTTCGCGATCACCGGAATTTTGCGCTAGACCCCGGCCATGGCCGTGCTTCCGTTCCGCCCGACCCCGTTTTTTGCGAACAAGAACAAGGCGTTCTGGCGGCTGCAACTGGCTGGCTGGGGCGGCGCGATGCTGCTGCGGGCGATGTCCAGCCTGGCCAATGCCCAGCCGCTGTCGTTCCTGGTGCTGGTGTTTATCGCGACGATCACCGGCTATTCGATCTCGTTGATATTGGCGGTGATTTACCGGCAACTGATCGGTCAACGACCGCTGATTACCTGGGGGGTGACGGTGCTGGTGCTGCCGCTGGCGGTCAGCCTTTATGCCTTCACCGACAGCTGGGTGATCGGATTGTACCGTTCGGACAGCACCGTCAGTTTCGCGCAATTGTTCATCGGCGTGTTCTATCTGGATGCGACGCTGCTGGGGGCATGGTCGGCGCTGTATTACGCCACCAATTTCTTTCTGCAGATCGAGGAACAGAACGATCAACTGCTGCGGCTGGAAAGCCAGGCGACCGCCGCGCAACTGGCGATGCTGCGCTATCAATTGAACCCGCACTTCCTGTTCAACACGCTGAATTCGATCTCGACGCTGGTGCTGCTTAAACAGACCGAACCGGCCAACGCCATGCTCAGCCGGTTGTCGGCATTCCTGCGTTATACGCTGATCAACGAGCCGACCGGGCGCGTGACCGTGGCGCAGGAGGTGAAAACGCTGAAGCTCTATCTCGACATCGAGCGCATGCGGTTCGAGGAGCGGCTGCGCACCATATTCCGCATCGACCCTGCTGCCACCAACGCCTTGCTGCCATCGCTGCTGCTGCAACCGCTGGTGGAAAATGCCATCAAATATGCCGTCAGCCCGCAGGAAAGTGGCGCCGAAATCACCATCGCGGTGCAGGCGCTGGGGCCTAACCTGCGCATTACCGTTTCCGATACCGGGCCGGGATTGCAGATCGACGATGACGATAACCGCTTGTCGGGGGTGACTTTCGATGGCGGCGAACAAGTCTCGACCGGCGTCGGACTGACCAATATCCGCGACCGGCTGGCGCAGGCCTATGGCGCGGCGCATCGCTTTGAAACGCTGGACCCACCCGAAGGCGGCTTTGCGGTGATCATCGAAATTCCACTGGAACGGCGCGAGATCGCCCCGCACGAACTCGCCGCGACCATCGCCGCATGACATCCGCACCGCTTATTCACTCTGGAGACATCTCACTTCGCACAGGACGGTACGCATGAGCATACGAACGATTTTGGTCGATGACGAAAAACTCGCCATCCAGGGGCTCCAATTGCGCCTGGAGAAATTCCCCGATGTCGAGATCATCGACACCTGCGCCAATGGCCGCGAAGCGATCCGCAAGATCAAGACCGAGCGGCCCGACCTGGTTTTTCTCGATATCCAGATGCCTGGCTTCGATGGATTCTCCGTGGTCAAAGGGGTGATGGAGATCGAGCCGCCGCTGTTCGTCTTCGTCACCGCCTATCAGGAACACGCCGTGCGCGCCTTCGAGGCCAATGCCGTCAATTATCTGATGAAGCCGGTGGACGAGGACAAGCTGGCCGATACGCTGGACCGGGTGCGCACGCGCATCGCCGAAAAGCGGCTGTGCGAAGAGGCGGAAAAGCTGAAAAGCGTGTTGGCCGAAGTCGCCCCCGATACGTTGCTGGATGCAACCCCCGACGATGTCGAGGCGTCAGGCCAGGGCCGCTTCGAAAAGCTTATCAATATCAAGGATCGCGGGCAGATTTTCCGCGTCGATGTCGACAGCATCGAGCGTATCGAAGCCGCCGGCGATTACATGTGCATCTATATCGCCAACAACAGTTTCATCCTGCGCGAAACGATGAAGGATCTGGAGCGTCGGCTCGATCCGCGCGTGTTCCAGCGCGTCCACCGCTCGTGGATCGTTAACCTCGACCTCGTCCGCCAGGTCAAGCCGCATACCAATGGCGAGTGCTTCCTGGTGCTCGACTCAGGCGCCGAGGTCAAGGTCAGCCGGTCGTATCGAGACGTCGTCGCACGGTTCGTTCATTAACGCCGAACGTATCAACCCCCTCACCGCCATCGGTACAAACGCCAGACCGATGAACATGGTGGGCGCGATCATGGCGCCCCAATAGAAATTGTCGTCGCGGCCCGCGATCATGAACAGGACGCCGTAACCAAGGTACAATAACGTCGCGAAGCTGCCCGCGGCGCTGCGCCAGCCCGCCCAGCCCAGGATCATCAGCATAACCAGCGGCCCAGCCAGCCAATGCGGCAGCATGCGCAGATTGCTGGAGAGCACGATATCCGAAAGCCAGCCGCCCAGCCCGCGACAAGCCAACCACGATGCCCCCACGGGATCGCTGGGCAGCGTCTGCGCGGCGATCAGATGGATGTGGACGGCCAAGCCAATCGCGAACAGCCCTGCCATTGCCAGCCACGCTGCGGCTTCACGCCCCGCCCGCCGCCACCCGGCATAGGCACCCATCAGCAGCACGAAGGGCAACGTGTGTTCACGGATGGCCAGCGCCAACGCCGCAGCGCACCATGCGCCCAGCCATCGCCCGCCGTGCGGTGCGCCGCGTCCAGCAGGTCGGTGCAGCCCGAAGGAAAGCGCAATCAGCATGCCCGCCCATAGCTCGTGCAGGACGAAAAAAGTGCGATTCAGCCCCAGCGCACTGCTCACCAACAGCATCGCCATGGCGAAATTTCGGTGTTGCGGGCCACCGGCTTCGCTGCCCAGCCGCTGCCACCACGCGTAAAGCACGCCCAGCATCAAACCGATGGCCGCAGCAATCTGCCCCTGCGAACCTGCCCAGGCATCCAGATATGCCAGCGTCGGCAGCCGGACCGCCACCGAAGGGCGCACCGGATATTGGGCCTTGCGGTGAGCGGCAATGATAAAGCTGTAATAATTCTCGCCTTGGCGAATGCGGGCGATGGCGGTGTCATATAATTGGAGATCGTCGTCGCGGCGACGAGCTGTGGCTTTCTGGGCGCCGGATGGTACGCCGAATGCCTGTGCCAACGGCGGCGGCGTTGCCACCTGCCCCCGACCTACCGTGATCGGCAGCCATGCCGAGGCCGCCAGCAGCGCCACGAGCGCGACAAGCAACCACCGTGCCTGCGCGCGCGGCCAATGGGCAAAGCGATTCCATGATGGCGCCGTCAAGGCTGGTGCCGACTCGACGTCAGGCGCAAAAACTCTAGACCCGGCGGTGTTTAACCCGGCGGCAGGCCATGGTGCATCCACGCCCATGTCGCGATCCCTCCAAGAAGTGCTGCGACGACATATCGCAGCGATCCCCTTCGATATCGTTTACGGCTCCACATCAGTGGGATATGCGGCAACGGCGGCGCTTCGGGAGCGCCTCCCCTGGCGGGGAAATGGTCCTGGATGCGGCGCAGCAATGCGGGAAGGCCCAGCGCGATTTCGCCGAGCCGGTGCAGCCCGTCGGCCAGCGCCGCCTCTGGCCCCAGTTCATCGCGCATCCACGCCGAGACGAACGGCCCGGCGGTGTCCCACATGTTGATCGCCGGATCGAGCGCGGTCGCCAGCCCCTCGACCATGACCATGGTTTTTTGCAGCAGCAGCAGATGCGGCTGGGTTTGCATGTCGAAATCGCGGGTTATCGCAAACAGCCCGTCGAGCATCTGCCCGACCGATAATTCCGCCACCGGCTTGCCGCGCATCGGTTCGCCCACGGCGCGCAATGCCGTGGCGAAATCCTCGACCGAATGATAGGCGGGCACATATTGCGCCTCGAAATGGATCTCGGCGACGCGGCGGTAATTGCCGGTGGTCAGGCCGTGCAGGATTTCGCCCAGCCAGACCCGCGCGCGGCGGTCGATCCGGCCCATGATGCCGAAATCGATGGCGACGATGGTGCCGTCCGCCTCCACAAATAGATTTCCCTGATGCATGTCGGCGTGAAAATAGCCCGCATGAATGGACTGGGTCAGGAAAGCGATGACCAGTCGCCGGGCGATGCCGGGCAGGTCGTGGCCAGCTGCGATCAGACCCTCGCGATCCGAAATCTTGATGCCGTCGATCCATTCCAGGGTCATCACCCGGCCGCTGGTGCGGTCCCAATCGATTGCGGGAATGCGGTAGCCGGGCACGCTGCCGACCGCCTGCGCCAATTCGGACGCCGACGCGGCCTCGCGCCGCAAATCGATCTCACGCAGCGTCCAGCGCTTGAAATTGGCGATGATCATGCGCGGGCGCAACCTCGCCGCCTCACCGCCCAGCGCTTCCAGATGCGCGGCGGCCCATTCATAAGTGACGATGTCGCGCGCCAGCCGTTCGCGAATACCGGGGCGCAGCACCTTGATCGCCACCTGACGGCCCTGGGGCGTAACCGCGCGGTGGACTTGCGCGATCGACGCCGCCCCCACCGGAACCTCTTCGATGCTTGCGAACAATTCGCTCAGCGGCCTGCCGAAACTGGTTTCGATCTCGTGGCGAATCGCGGAAAATGGCACCGGCGGCAGGCTATCCTGCAACAACAGCAGATTGGCCTGTGCCGTTTCTCCTACCAGATCGGGCCGCGTCGCCAAAGTCTGCCCCAGCTTGATCGCGGCGGGGCCGATGGCTTCGAAAGCGCTGGCATAATCGGGGATTTGTGGCTGGATCGTGCCGAACCGGGCAATCCGCAGCAAGCGCCGTACCGGCACAGGCACATTGGGGTCAGCCTCGATCCCGCGCAAGGCGCCATGGCGCGCCAGGATGCGCCCCCAGCGCAGCAGGCGAAAGAGATGCGTCGCAGAAGTCGTCACGCGGTTGGCTACACTTTCCAGGCGGAATGGATCGCGACCAGCCCGCCCAGCATCGGTTCGACGCGGGTGCGCGCAAACCCGGCGTCGCGGATCATTCCTTCAAACTCGGCCATTGGCGGAAAGCGGCGGATCGATTCGACGAGATAGCGATAGCTGTCGGCATCGCCCGCGATCGCCTTGCCCAGAACGGGCACCAGCCGGTGCGAATACAGATCGTAGGCCTCTTTGAAGCCGGGCCATAGCGTGGTCGAAAATTCGAGGCAGAAAAAGCGCCCGCCATATTTCAGCACGCGGTGCGCTTCGGCCAGCGCGCGATCGATGTGAGTGACATTGCGAATACCGAAAGCGATGGTGTAGGCGTCGAAAAAGCGGTCGGGGAAATGGAGTTCCTCGGCGTTCTGGCACGACCACACCAGCCCTTCGATGCCGCGTTCCATCGCTCGCTCGATCCCGACATCGAGCATGTCCTGGTTGATGTCGGATACGGTCACGCTGGCGCCTGCGCGGGCCAGCCGAAAGGCGATATCGCCGGTGCCGCCCGCCATGTCGAGGATGGTCTCGCCGCTGCGGGGTTTGACCCGGCGCACGAAGCGATCCTTCCACAACCGATGCATTCCGCCCGACATGGCGTCGTTCATGACGTCGTATTTACGCGCGACATTGGAAAATACCGCTCCGACGCGTGCGGTTTTGGCTTCTTCCGGGATGTCCTCATAGCCGAAGGATACGGTCTGGGTTTCGCTCATCCAGGCGCTTTAGGGGAGTTTCGCCTTGTCGGGAAGGCTGTTAGAGACCAGCACGCAAACACAGTTAAGCGCGCGTTCCAATTCCCTGCTGCAGGTGGGAGAGGAGCAGAAACGGGCTAACCCGCAGGGCCATCTTTTCAAGGACCAAAATGCCCGAACTGCCTGAAGTCGAAACCACCATCCGCGGGCTGACGCGTTACCTGGAGGGTGCGCGGATTGGTCGGGTTTTGGTCAACCGTCCCGACTTGCGGCGACCTTTCCCCGCCGATCTGGCGCAGGCACTGGTCGGCGCGACCGTGACCGGCTTGTCTCGGCGTGCGAAATACGGCCTGATTGACACCGATCGCGCGCGTACTCTCATCTTTCACCTGGGGATGTCGGGCCGATGGCGGATCGATCCCGCGATGCCCGACAAGCACGACCATCTGGTGATTGAGACCGAGGCCGGCCACGTGCTGGCGCTGAACGATGCGCGGCGGTTCGGGTCGGTCGATCTTGTCGATACAGCGGCGCTAGAGACTTGGCCGGCGTTCGCCGCGCTCGGCCCGGAACCGCTGGGCGATGCCCTGACCCCAGCCCATCTGCGCAGCGCATTCTCGGGGCGCAGCGCGCCTGTAAAGATGCTGCTGCTCGATCAGCGCATCGTCGCCGGGCTTGGCAATATCTATGTCTGTGAAGCGCTGCACCGGGCCCGGATCAGCCCGGAACGCGCCGCTGGCCTGGTCACTCGCGCGGGGACCGAAAGGCTGGTTCCGGCGATCCGCGCGGTTTTGGCGGAATCGATCGCGGCGGGCGGCTCTACCATCCGCGACTATGCCCAACCCAATGGCGAACTGGGTTATTTTGCGGCGCGTTGGCGGGTCTATGGCCGCCAGGGCGAGGCTTGCCATTGCGGCGGTACGATCACACGGCGGGTGCAGGGAGGGCGCAGCAGTTTCTGGTGTGCGAAATGCCAGAAATAGTGCCAGTTCCAAGGCTAACGCCATCCTTGACGATTCGCGCCACCGAGGCTAAGGGCCGCGCTTTCCGCGGGGCTTGGCCGGGCATTGCTTGGCATTGGCTGCGTCATCGACCGTATCATTTCATGCCAGGGTCCGCTGTCAATCGGCAGCCCCCGCAGCCGAACAAAGGAACCACATGGCCAATACGCCGCAAGCCCGCAAGCGCATCCGTCGCAATGAAGCGCGCGCCCTCGTCAATGGCAATCGCCTGTCGCGCATCCGCACCTTCGTCAAGAAGGTCGAGGCTGCGCTTGAAGGTGGTGACAAAAGCGCCGCGACCCAAGCTCTGGCTGCCGCGCAGCCGGAACTGGCCCGCGGCGTGGCCCGCGGCGTGCTGCATCGGAATACCGCTTCGCGCAAGCTGTCGCGCCTGACCAAGCGGGTTGCGGCGCTCTGATCGGCGCTAGGTGATTCGCCGTAACGCGGCGATCAAGGCTGCTTTATGCCCATTGAGGCCGGCGGGAGTTCCCGCCGGCCTTTTTCGTGGTCGGCGGCGCCGGTTTGGAGTTTTTGCGACTTACGTCGAGTCGGTACCAGCCCGCTCCGATGCCCCGACTACCCCATAATTACTATCGTAGGGGTGGCCTGGGGGGCGCGGGCTGGCACCGACTAAACCGGAAAGATATATCAGCTCAGGGCAAACCCGAGGCATTCCCGCGATTCGCATCGGGCATTGCGCGCAACTTCTAACTAACTTATTGATTTATATATATTTTATTGAAGCTCTAGAGAATCCCGCGTGATCCAACTGTCAAGGGCAAATATTTCAGTTTTTTTGCAAAAGGCTGCTTGCTCTCGTCCCCAAACCATCCTTAGTATCTGACATGCCGGGGGGCTTAACTACCCGGGATCACAAACAGTCAAAAAATTGGCAATGCGGCTGAAGTGCTGCTGCTGCCGTAGAGGATGTGCGGTCTTCGGACTGGCGCAGGGGCATCATCATGCGCGCATTTCGCGGTGCATCGGCGTGCTCTGGGGATTGGTGTGCGCAATGGATGGACATGCCTGATGGCTTGGCCTGTGGTGGGAGCAAATGGGGTGACAGGGAGTGTTTCATTGGAACGTCGCGGGGATCCTGCATTGACCAAGGCCAAGGCAGAATTCAGCCGCAAAGCCGATTTTCGGGCCCCTGATCGGAACCACGACCAGGATACGGCCGAGGACCGGGACGCTGTGGATCTTGCCGCCGATTGGGCCGACATCAGCCTGGGATTGCGCAAGGATCTGGGCCAGCAATTATTCACCCAGTGGATCAAGCCCGTGCAACTCGGGCGCTTTTGCAAGGAGACCGGCACTCTCGACCTTTTCCTGCCGACTGAATTTTCCGCCAATTGGGTGGCCGACCGCTTTTCTGACCGGCTATCGCTCGCGTGGAAAATCGCCCGTTCGGAAGTGCGGCATGTCCGCATCTCGGCCCACCCCGGCCGCCGTCAATTGCCCGAACTGCGCATCGCCGATGCGCGAAATGACCTGTCGGCAGGCCCGCGCCGGTTAGCCAGTGATGACGGTACCGCAGCACCGCGCAGGGCCAATCCTGGCCAGGGCGGCAGGATCGGCCAGGCTCGTTCTGGCTACGCGGGGTCGGACGTTGACGACCTGGTCAATGACGCGCTCGGCATGGCCTCGATCGGCCTTGATCCGTCGTTGAATTTTGCCAATTTCGTGACCGGCGCGGCCAATGTGCTGGCGTGCAATGCCGCGCAGCGCATGGCCGCAGTCGAAGTCCCGCAATTCTCGCCGCTGTACCTCAAGGCCTCCACCGGCCAGGGCAAGACCCATCTCCTCCATGCCATCGGCCATGCCTATCTGGCCGCGCATCCCCGCTCGCGCATCTTCTATTGCTCGGCCGAGCGTTTCATGGTCGAATTCGTCCAGGCGCTGCGCCAGAACCAGATGATCGAGTTCAAGTCCCGGTTGCGCGGTTTCGACCTGCTGCTGGTGGACGACATCCAGTTCATCATCGGCAAGGCCAGCGCACAGGAAGAATTGCTTTATACCATCGATGCGCTGCTGGCCGAGGGCAAGCGGCTGGTCTTTGCCGCCGATCGCGCGCCCCAGGCGCTCGACGGGGTCGAACAGCGGCTGCTGTCGCGGCTGTCGATGGGGCTGGTCGCCGATATCATGCCCGCCGACATCGAATTGCGGCGGCTGATCCTGGAACACCGGCTGGCGCGGCTGTCATCGTCCACGCAGGCGGCTTCCATGCAGGTTCCCGGCGACGTGCTCGGGTTCCTGGCCCGGACCATCAATCGCAACGTGCGCGAACTGGTCGGCGGGCTCAACAAGCTGATCGCTTACGCCCAGCTCACCGGCCAGGCGATCTCGCTGCAACTGGCCGAGGAACAATTGACCGACATCCTGTCGGCCAATCGCAAGCGCATCACCATCGATGAAATCCAGCGGACCGTCTGCCAGTTTTACCGGGTCGACCGCACCGAGATGGGCAGCAAGCGCCGCGCCCGTGCGGTAGTGCGCCCCCGGCAAGTGGCGATGTATCTGGCCAAGGTGCTGACCCCGCGCAGCTATCCCGAAATCGGGCGGAAATTCGGCGGTCGCGATCATTCGACGGTGATTCACGCCGTGCGGCTGATCGAGGATCTGCGGACGCGGGACGCCGATATGGATGGCGATGTGCGCAGCCTGTTGCGCCAGCTGGAAAGCTGACACCCGCGCCTTCCGGCAATCGCCAAACCAAAACGGGCCTGGTGCGCGAGGCTCCAGACCCGTTTTTTTAAAAGCCTACAGCTTTTGAGTTTCCGAAGACTTTAAAATTAATTGGTGTGGGGGTCTTTGACGCCCATGGTCGGCACCGCGATGTTTTCCTTCTTGGTGCCAACGGTGGGCACATCGACCCCAGTTTCCTTGGTTCCGACCACGATCTTTTTGGATTCAAGATCCACCTTCGGCATGGCACCGCCCGATGCCGCGACCGAAACCGTGGGCAATGCCCCGCTCTGGGTGACGTTAGCGCTCCAGAATCCGGTAAAGAACAGCAGCGCCACGATAATCGCCACCAGCAACAGCAAGCCGATCAGAAATCCACCGCCACGGCGGCGAACCACCACCGGTTCGACAGTTCGTCCATCATCATAAACAGCCATCACAAATCTCCTGAAATATCGTTTTAAGCGCACAAACCTGTTCGATCAGGGTAGCTGGCCGCGACGCGCCATATTGACGACAGCCACCAGGATCACGGCCCGATCATTCCTTGCGACGAATGCCATGTGTCGCAGCATGTCCTGATTACGATTGCGCAAGCCATTAGTTCCATGAGCCCAATTTCAGGCATCCGCTTTGCATGGCCAGCCTTTGCCAGTCAGGGGCCTTTGCCAGTCGGGCGGTTTTGCATTAACCGCAGCCACAATGAATTTACCCGCCCCGCGCCTCGATCGTTTCGCCCGCCATATCGTGCTGCCCGAGATTGGCGGCGCGGGACAAGTCGCACTGGCCCAGGCCCATATCGCCTTGATCGGCTGCGGCGGCATCGGCAGTCCGGCACTGCAATATCTGGCGGCGGCGGGCGTTGGCCAATTGACGCTGATCGATGACGATGTCGTCGATGAAACGAACCTGCAGCGCCAGACCATTTTTACACCCGCAGACGTCGGCGGTGCCAAGGCCGAAGTGGCCGCGGCATGGGTGACCCGCTTCGACCCGGCGATCGACGTGCGCGCGATCGTGTCCCGCATCGCCAGGGATAATGCCCCCAGCCTGTTGGCCGGAGCGAGCAGCGTGCTCGATGGCTGCGATAATTTTGCGACCAGACTGGCGGTGTCGGACAGTTGCGTCGCGATGGCGCTGCCCTTGACCAGCGCGGCGGTGGGGCGTTTTCAGGGCCAGGTCGCCAATTTCGCGGGCCATCTGCCCGATCAGCCCTGTTATCGCTGCTTTGTCGGCGATGCTTTCGATGCCGATGACTGCGACAGTTGCGCGGCCGATGGCATGCTGGGCGCGGTCGCCGGGATGGTGGGCAGCCTGGCGGCGATGCAATCCCTGCGGATCGCGCTGGCTGGGCGGGCAAGCCTGGGCGATCCGCAATGGGGGCGGCTGCAACTGCTCGATGCGCTGGCGCCTTCGCTTCGCACCCTGGCCATCGCCAAAGACCCAGCCTGCACGGGTTGCGGTTCAGCTGACGCGTAATATTTCATCGACCCACGCCGGCACCACTTCAGTGGCTGGGCCGAAGCGGCTGTCATGGAACCACGACGACCCCTGCCCCGCCTCCAGGTTCAGTTCCAGCGTTCGCGCCCCCAGCGCGCGGGCATTGCGCACGAAGCCTGCGGCAGGATAAACCGCTCCCGACGTCCCGATCGAGACGAACAGATCGGCATCGCGCAGCGCGTCATTGATCGCCGCCATATGATAAGGGATTTCACCGAACCACACGACATCGGGACGCAACGCCGCCGCGCCGCATTCAGGACAAGGCGGGCGTTCGATCAGCGGCCCGGTCCACACCGCGCGCGCATCGCAAGCGGTGCACCACGCCAGCAGATGTTCGCCATGCATGTGCAGCAGCCGCTTCGCGCCGCCGCGTTCATGCAGATCATCGACATTCTGCGTCACGATCAGCAATTCCCCCGGCCATTCCGCATCGAGCCGCCCCAACGCGATATGCGCGGCGTTCGGCGCTTTGGTCTGGATCGCGGCGCGACGCATGTCGTAAAAGCGCAGCACGAGGTCGGGATCGCGGGCGAAAGCTTCGGGGGTGGCGACGTCTTCGACGCGGTGCTGTTCCCACAGGCCCCCGCCTCCACGGAACGTGTCGATGCCGCTCTCGGCGCTGACCCCCGCGCCGGTGAGGATGACGATATTGCGTATCGGTTTCATTTCGACCATGAAGCGCCCATAAGCATCGCGTTAAAAATGGGTACTGGCTTTTTAAATTTAGCGATGCACAACAGGGACTTTCGGGGACAAAGCAATGGCGAATATCGGCATCATCGGCAGCGCAGGGCGCATGGGCGCTGCGCTGGCCACAGCGATTGTAAACGGGGGGGATACCGTCTCCGGCGGGATCTACCAGGATGAGAATGCCATAGCGCTGGCATGGGCGAGCGATGCGCTGGTCGATTTCTCCAGCCCGGACGCGCTGGAATTCAGCGTCCATGCCGCAATCACCACCCATACCCCCATCGTCATCGGCACCACCGGGCTGGAAGAGCTTCATCACCAGCTGATCGATCACGCCGCCGAACATGTCGCGATCCTGCAAACCCGCAATACCTCGCTTGGCATCAACATGCTCGCCTGTCTGGTGCGTGAGGCGGCGTCCCGATTGGGCGACGAATGGGATATAGAAATCGTCGAAAGCCATCACCGCCGCAAGGTCGATTCGCCATCGGGCACCGCGCTGATGCTGGGAGAAGCCGCCGCCTCGGCACGCGGCATCGCGCTGGTCGACCACATCACCCGCGCCCGTGACGGAAAAACCGGCCCGCGTGAGCGCGGCACGATCGGCTTTGCTTCGCTACGCGGCGGCAGCGTGGCTGGCGACCACACCGTCTATCTGCTGGCCGACGACGAACGCATCTCCCTGACGCATGTCGCCGAAGACCGCGCGATCTTTGCGAGAGGCGCGGTCAAGGCTGCGCATTGGCTGATCGGCAAACCCGCCGGGCGCTACACCATGTCGCAGGTGCTCGGTTTCTAATGGATTGATTTTGACATTCGCCTACCACTTGCGGCAAGGTCATCTGCGAATGTCAAAATCTTTAAAATCCACTAGAATCATATTGTTGCTAGTGGTCCTTTAAGATTCTGACATTTGTTACGACCCAGCCGATAGCGATGCAAGTGTCAGAATCGGACCACTAGATGAAGCGCGCTGATATTTTCGAATTCTTTCGCCGTCTCGCGGAAGCCAACCCCTCGCCCGAATCCGAGCTGGAATTCGGCAACCCCTACCAGATGCTGGTCGCGGTGGTGCTGTCGGCGCAAACCACTGACGCCGGCGTCAACAAAGCCACCCGCGCGCTGTTCCAACAGGTCAGAACTCCGCAGCAAATGGTCGAACTGGGCCAAGATGGGCTCAAGAACCACATCAAGACCATCGGATTGTTCAATACCAAGGCCAAAAATGTCATCGCCTTGTCCGAACAGCTGATCCGCGATTTCTCCGGCGAAGTCCCCCCGGACCGCGACCAACTGATGTCCCTGCCCGGCGTTGGCCGAAAAACCGCCAATGTCATCCTCAACAGCGTCTTCGGCGCCGAAACCTTCGCCGTCGACACGCACATCTTTCGCGTCGGCAACCGTACCGGTTTGGCGAAGGGAAAGACCGTGGATCAGGTCGAAGCCCAGCTTGAGAAGAACGTCCCCCGACCCTTCCGCATCGGCGCTCACCACTGGCTGATCCTGCATGGCCGCTACATCTGCAAAGCCCGAACCCCCGAATGCTGGCGCTGTCCGGTGGTGGATTTATGCGCGTTCAAGGGGAAGGTTCTGGAGAAAAAGGCAGGGTAGATTCTGGGGCCGTCGGCGGCAGACGGCCTGTCCATACGAGGCCAATGTCCGGGAGCGCGAGGGCGATGGCCATCGCACCTTTCCCTTATTCTCCCGCCTGCATAGCTCCCAAAACAATCTGCCGGTAAATCCGCGCCAGTCCCTCCAAATCGGCCAGCGCCACGGCTTCGTCGCGTTTGTGCATGGTGGCGTTGCACAGGCCGAATTCGATGACCGGGCACAAGTCTTTCAGGAACCGCGCGTCCGACGTGCCGCCCCCGGTGGACAGCTCGGGCGCGGTGCCGACTTCGTTGGCGATGGCTGCCATGACCAGTGCCGAGAACGCGCCGGGGCTGGTCAGGAATGCTTCGCCGGAGATGACGGTGCGAGCGGTCGCGTTGTGGCGGGCGGCGATGGCGGCGATGCGCGCGGCGAGTTCGGCGCCGGTGTGGAGCGCGTTGAAACGGATCGAAATGCGCGCCGAGGCTTGGGCGGGGATGACATTATGGGCCGGGTTAGGGGCGGTGATTTCGGTTATTTCGAGGTTCGATGCCTGGAACCATTCGGTGCCCGAGTCGAGCTGCAGCGCGTCCAGTTCGGCGAGCAGCGCCACCAGCCGCGTGATCGGATTATCGGCGAGATGCGGGTAGGCGACGTGGCCTTCGCAGCCCACAACGTCCAGCCATATATTGACCGAGCCGCGGCGGCCGATCTTGATGGCGTCGCCCAGCCGGTTCACCGAGGTAGGCTCTCCCACCAGGCAGAAATCGGGGGTTTCGCCGATTGCGCGGATATGGTCGATCAGGGCGAGCGTGCCGAACCGTGCCGGGCCTTCTTCATCGCCGGTGATAATGAAGCTGATCGTGCCGGCGTCGGCGGGAACATCGCGGACGGCGACGACCATCGCCGCAATCGCCCCCTTCATATCGACCGCCCCGCGCCCGTACAGCAACTCGCCGCGCCGTTCCGGGGCAAAGGGCTCCGAGGTCCAGCCCTCACCCGGTGGCACGACATCGACATGGCCGGCAAAGGCGAAATGGCGGCTGCCCGGCGGGCCATGGCGGATGGCAAACAGGTTTTCAACCGGGCCATCGGGCGCCTCGCCCGCAAAGAAGCGATGCACCGCAAAGCCGAGCGGGTTCAATGCCGCCTCCAGACAATCGAACACCAGTCCGGCTGCCGGAGTGACGCTGGGGCAGGCAATCAGCGCCTCGGCCAGGTCGGCGACGTTGGTGTATGCCATGGTGAAATCGGCGGGGGGATGGTCCATACCCTGCGTTACCGCAGTTGCGCGCCGCCGCAAAGATGTGAGTGGTTCAGCCTGCCAAAGCCTGATCCAGCACGCGGGCCAGCCGCAGCCCGGCCTGCACCAGCCGCCAACGGACGATGGGCAGGCTGGCGCGGACATCGGCTTCGCTGATGTCGATCTCGGTGGGGGTCGAACCCACGCAGGGGTCGTGATGAAAGGCGCGGGCATAGGTGAAATTGCGGGCGATCTGATAGCTTTCCCGCGCCCAATCCGCGATATCGCCGGTCGCGATCCGCGCCCGTTCCGCCGGGCTGTAAACGCGCACGATAGGATGGGAGGCATCCGCCAATGCCGGTTCGGGCAGCGTGTCCCAGAACGAATGCAGGCTTTCCGGGCGGCTGTTATCGCCTTTGCGTGGCAGAGGCGACGCGCCTACCGCCACTTCGTTGCCGCCTTGATCGTCATGGTCGCCGACGTGCAGCGGTTGATGGATATCGCCAATGAAATGGCTCAGGAAGGCCAGTGCGATCAACCGCTGGACATCGCCCTGGCGCCGGTCGGCCAGGATCCGACGCATCCGGTCGATCTGCGCCGAGACGCAATTACCGCCGGGGCAATCCGCCTTGATGTCGAAGCGACCGCAAACCGGCACATTCTGATAATGCCAGGCAAAGGTGAAATGCCAGCGACCGGGATCGCCGCGCAGGCAATCGGGCCAGGTGGCGGCATCGTCGAGATCGGCGAGCGGGCAACCCGACGTGTGCAGTTTCGCCTGCGCCCGCAACAGCGCGTTAATGCGCGTGGCGGTTTGCGGTTTGACGTTGGCCATGGCGATGTCCGCAACGGCACGGTGACCTGCCGCATCCCAGGCCTGCACCGGGTTCGCCCCACCCAGCGCCGCCAGCGATAGTGCAATCGCCAGCAGACATCGGCGTGCGGTGCGGGCGATCATGTTTCCGCCGCCGCCGCTGTCGCCCAGGCCTGCATCCATTCATGTTCCCACACCGCGTCGATATAGGCCTGGGCGAAACCGGGAACGGTCACCCCGTATGAACGAAACCGCGTGACCACAGGCGCAAAGGCGATGTCGGCGGCGCAAAAACTGCCGAACAGAAAAGGTCCGCCCGAGCCGAACCGCGCCCGCGCCTCGGCCCACAGTGTCAGGATGCGCAAGACATCGCCCTGCGTCTCCGCGTCGAGCGCGAGGGGCTGGCCCAGCCGATGCAAATTCATCGGGCATTGGCTGCGCAGCGCGCGAAACGAGCTATGCATTTCGGCCACGATCGCCCGCGCCAAACCGCGCGCATCCTGCGCCCGTGGCCAGAAACGATCGCTGCCGACTTTGTCGCCAAGATATTCCAGGATCGCCAGGCTGTCCCACACCACGATTTCACCGTCCCACAGCACTGGCACCATGCCGGCCGATGGCGCCAGATCGTCCGCCGTGCGCCGCTGCGCCCATCCGGCATCGAGCAACGGCACCACGACTTCCTCGAACGGCAGCCCAGATTGCTTGCACGCCAGCCACCCACGCAGCGACCAACTGGACAGATGCTTGCTTCCCATGATCAGTTTCATCGATCGGCTCCGGGTGAGGTTTCAACACGAGCACGCCCTATAGCCGCGATCGAGGCGCGCGCGAAGAAACGCGCGCGGCCAGGCGGCGTGCCGCAATCGAGCCCCGCCGCGACCTCGCGTGATGCCTATATGATGCCCAGGGTAAATCCCGGGCCCCCCGTCGGGGACCCGGAAACTGGGAAACTGTTGAAAATATTGGTGCGCCCGGAACGATTCGAACGTCCGACCCTCAGATTCGTAGTCTGATGCTCTATCCAGCTGAGCTACGGGCGCCGGGGAGAGGCGCGTTTAGGGCGGGTCTTTCGGATTGGCAAGCGCCTAAATGACCTTTTTCAAGGCTCGCGCCAGGGGATAATCCAGCGGCGGCATGGCGAGTTGTTCCAGCCGTTCTGGCGCCACCCACGCGATTTCCTGGGCATCAAGGCAAGCCGGTTCACCCGCCCACCGCCGACAGCTATACAGCAGGATGATATGTCGCTGGTGAAGGGTCGGCGCATCGGCGGCAAAACTCACCGCCTGCAGCGCGGATATGTCCAGATCCACACCCAATTCCTCGCGAATTTCGCGGCAAGCCGCAAATTCCGGCGCTTCGTCCGCTTCGATCTTGCCCCCGGGAAATTCCCACAGCCCGCCATGCGCACGGTCCAGCCGTCTTCTTTGCATCAACACGCGCCCGTCGCGGGCAATCAATGCCACTGCCACAACCCAGATCATCTTTGCCCAATTCACTTTTCCGGATGAGTGTGCCGCTTGACCATCTAGCAAACCTCATGTGAAATACCTACGATCTGGCGCAAATTTGGTCAGCTTCGGATCGGAACGGGTAAGCGGCCCATGTGATAGATTTTAAAATAAATGAGGGGTAATTCTGATTAATATTCTGTCGTCTGCAGGCCGAGGCGTCGGTTTTTCACGGCGCCTGCCTCGTCCCGGCACCGTTCTGGTGATGGGCCTTTGCGGGCTTGCCGGTATTGTCGGGTGGTATATCTGGTTCCTGATCCTGCACAGATTGCTGGGTCAAGACTGGATGGTTTTCTATACCGCCGCCAGGGCGTATTTCGAAGGCGACCTGTCGCTGGTCTTCGACGGACAACGCCTGACCAATACGATTAACCATACATATACGGCATGGCTCTCGACGCCACTGATATACCATCCATGGCTGTATCCACCCCACTTTCTATTGCTACTTATCCCATTCGGGATGATTTCATTTTCTGAATCTTATATTTTGTTTATGATTCTTACTTTCTTCGCCCACATTGCCGCGGTTTGCCGTTTGACAGCGCGCAGATTTCTCGTCTTTTTCGGGATGCTGCTGTTTCCACAGACGCCGTTTGCTGTTTTTACCGGCCAAAACTGCTTTTTAACCAGCAGCCTGGTGATAGGCGGTTTCTCCTTCATAGAAACGCGGCCTTTGCTGGGCGGCGCGCTCCTTGGCGTTGCTACATATAAGCCACAGCTCTTTTTAATGGTGCCGATTGCATTGATTGCGTCCCGTCAATGGAAAGCGCTTGCCAGCGCCGCGGTGACGGCTGCGGTTTTAATCCTGACCAGTGTCGCGGTGTTCGGTGTGGATATCTGGAAGGATTGGGTGCATGTCATGGTGGCGCCCAGCGTTACCTATCAAAAATGGCTGATTGCCGGTCGTCTGAACGGCCAAAGCGTATATTCCTGCGCAGTACTGGCAGGCGCGTCCACCAAAATTGCCAATGTCGTTCAAGCCGCAGCCGCTTTATTCGGCGGGATCTGCGTGTGGTGGTCGTTCAGCCGGAAAGTCCCTATGGATTTACGCGTGGCCGTCCTGTTGGCGGCGTCGCTGCTGGCCAGTCCGCATGTCTCCAGTCAGGACGGGATTTTTCTGGCAGTTGGCGCGCTGTTGCTATTCTGCCGAATTCTCGATGATGGGGGACGCATCGGCGAAGTAACCATAATTATCCTGGCCTGGGTGATCGAATTATTCGATCCGCCGATTATTTTCGGGCTGGGCATCGTGACGCCGCTGGTAATTGCCGCCTTCATTGCAGTCATCATGATCAGGGCCGAATCAACCATGCTGATGCCGGAACCGCTGTCGCCGACGGATCTCAATAATTTATCTCTGATCCCAACTCCATGAAAGTTGGGGGGTCGCGTCACCGGGCGCAGAATGTGAGGCTTGAAACCGGTAATGCCAGCGCGTAGCTTGTCACACCGGGGAGGACGGGGAAATCGACAAATTGCGTTGGGCTGTTGGAATGAACTTCGGTGTGGATGAACCGAGGTGTCCTGGTGGAGTGAGTACGCGCTCCAGAATTACGAGAATTGCCAGTTCACGGCGGGCGCAATTTTTCGCTTGCTTGCTGATCGCACTCCTATTGCGGTTCCCCACATTCGGAGATCCCGATGTTGGAGCAGACGAAGACTTTTATCTGCTCGTCGGGCAGGCGATGCATCATGGCGCAATTCCATACGTTGACATCTGGGACCGCAAGCCGCTTGGTCTATTTCTGATCTATTATTTTTTCGCGGCATTCGGCCTATCCCCGATTGCTTATCAGGTCGGAGCCTTACTTTCCGTTTCCGTCACGGCATTCCTGGTAAACCGGATCGCCGGACGTATTACCGGACGCAGAGGAGCTATACTGGCCGCGGCTCTCTACCTCGCGGCGTGTACGATATTGGGAGGTATAGGTGGCCAGGCCGAGATTTTCTGCAATCTTTTTGTGACTACGGCTTTCTGGTTGGTGTTGCGAAATCTTGCAGCGTTAAAAATGGGCGCTCTGCCATGGGAAATTCACTTGGCGATGCTGCTTCTTGGCATCGCCATCGCCGTCAAGCAAACGTCGGTGGTCCCGGCAATTGTTCTCGGCCTTTTCGTCGTTGCCATGATGATGCGAAGTCCGCGCAGCAGAGCGGCGACCTGGCGATCCGCTGTCCTGTTTGTCCTGACGGGGGTTGCACCGAGTGTTTTGATCGCTGTGGCATATTGGTCCTCTGGATATTGGCCGCAGTTCTACCAGGCGATGATTTCATCCAACTTCGGCAAAGGGCACGAATCCGCTGGTAAAACGCAAGGCAGAGTGATCTTGCTCGTGGCGAGACTAAGCCCGCTTATCCTCCTTGTGCTGTTTTCAATCGTGGAGCGATTTAATTGGAAGACAGATTGGAGAAATGATCGAGCGGGGAACTTGCTGCTGGCGGTATGGCTGGCGGGAGCGGTAGTTTCGCTATGCTTATTACCCTACTTCTTTCTGCAATATGCGCTGCCCGCAGCAGTCCCCTTATCAATCATGTCCGCGCCATTTCTGAACCGACGGGACGTGGGTTGGATCGTTGGAATTATCTGGACCGCTGTACTTGCGGACCCTGGACACACTTTCGATATGCGCACCATCAGGAGTTCAGAGGAGAACATGGCGATAATGGCCGCCACGATGCGCGAACATTCCCCACGTGGGACTGCACTGGTTTTTGACGGCCCCGTGTACCTCTACGCGCTGTCCGGGCTAAGGCCGCTATCGCCGTTGGTCTTTCCTAATCACCTAAACGAATCGATCGAGCAAAACGTCAGCATGTTGAACACCCGAAAAGAACTCGAACGGATTCTCACATCACGGCCGGGCGTTGTCGTGCTATCGGATAAACCTGGTGCCGACGACAGCGTAGAAAACTGGAAGATAGTAAAATCCTACACCGATACTCGGTGCAAAATACTTACCGATCGCTTAATCATTGGTTTTACAGGTAAATATAAGGTTAAATTGTTTGGTGATTGTGCGCCGGGCATCACATAGTCTTATATCACAAAATAGCCAGAGACTGAGAACATGGTCTCAGCAACGCTCAAGATCACAAGATATACGAGCATCGTCCGAAAGTGAAAGGATGCCCACTTACGGGCGAGAGACCGAAGAAGATTGTTATACCTGGCAACAGTAGGCGCATGTAGGCCATCACCTCCAGATTGTCGTCCAGGAATAGCGAAAGCCCGTGGAGGGCGCTGACACTTTCATTGGGGACTTACTCACATTTTGACGGGGTAGTCAGGGACCCATAACGCAGTAGGGCATTGTATCCCGGTATCCAGCAGGGCACTCCCCATCCACGTTTGGCCGCGAAGCGTCCGACGAGTGGGCCATATGCGCGCGCGCTGGTCGCGCCATCGACGGTGGAGCTGGTCGGGCCAGCGAGGCTAGATGCGGCGATGATCTCATGGCCCTGAAACTCCCGCCTTAAAGAATTGACGTAGATGAAACCATCGGTTCCCGGCACAGCATGGATGTCCAAGACATTGCGCTGGTTGCCTTGTAGGTCCCTGATTGCGATATTGCCAAAATAAACCGTTGAAAAGGGAACATTTGTGCTGCGATAGACGATCATGCGCGCTGGCCCGTTTGGGCCGATCGAAACCGGATCGAACCGTAAGCAAGTTGCACTCAGGACAACCGCGAGAGAGCCAATCGAGACAAGGGGGGCGGCGCGAAAGCCTGTAAAAAACTTCCAGGCGAACAGAGCAAGTAGCAAGATAGCCCACTTAAAGTAGTGGATGTTATTGAAGCGCCACAATCCACTAGGCAACAGATCGACATAGGCCAGCATGAGGACGAGATAACCGGCCAACGGAACGAGCACGAGTGCAGCCCGCTCGCGTTCCTCACCCCTAATGAGCGCGACCAGGGCTCCCGCCGCGCTCACCACCAGCCAGGGGAGTGCCTTGAGTAGGCCATGGCTATCGGGATACCAAGGTGTCGGCTCGACCAAGAGCAAGTAGGCCTTCCAGCCAAGACGGCCAAATTCAAATAAAGTAGAGGAACCGCGCGCATATCTGCTCGGTGCCAGCCCCCATATAGCGAGGTAGAGCAAGGCATAGGGGACCAAGGCGAGTGCACCGCCGGCGATTATCGTAAATAGACGGACCCATTCGCGCTCGCGAACGAGCAGGTCCCACAAGATAAATAGACCGATCAGCGCTGATACTACAACGTCGCCCGGCCGGGCACACGGAATCAGGCCGAGAAGTGCCCCCAGCGCGAGGTCCGTCCGCCTTCGTCGATGTTCAGTATCGCTTTCATTAAGACTTAACGCCAAAGCTAGACTACCGAAGATAAGTGCGGCCGAAGGCGTTGTGGTCCATGGTTCGGACCAAGAACTAGCCACTCCTGGAACCAGTAGCGTGACGCAGATAAAAATTAGCAGCGTTGGCCTGTGCCCGATGCCAAAATTGCGGGCGATGCTGGTAAATCCGGTATAGCAGGCAAGATAGAGCCCAAGATCGACCAGCATGGTTGCAAGTGCAGGCCCCATCCAAACGAAGGGCGCGATGAGCATGGAGTAAAGCGGCGGATACAAATGCTGGCTGGCAGCAAGATTCCCGTGCGCAAGGGCAAGCGCTGATTGCCAGTAATACCCTTGATCGGCCCAGTGGATCCAGTAAGGCTCGCCGCCGAAGAAAATGCCGCGACCGCTTGTTCGGACTATCAGTGCGCGGGAAAACATGATCGCCAACGCGAGGTAGGCAAGTACAGAAAAGCGGCTGCTACCGTTTTCCGCGCGCTCCTCGCAGATGGACTCATTCATGCAGCAAATTAACCATATAATGCCAACGCCCGTTCCGCAGTTAGTGTTTGCTTATCGGCTTTGCTTGTTTTTTGGTTGCGGGGGCAGGATTTGAACCTGCGACCTTCAGGTTATGAGCCTGACGAGCTACCGGGCTGCTCCACCCCGCGACACTGGTTCAGTGATCAGTGATCAGTTGTCAGTAATCAGTGGTCAGAGG
>JALYHR010000104.1 GCA_030776465.1 Pseudomonadota bacterium | reverse complement strand
CGGCGACTTTAGACGACGCCGGACAATGGTCGGGTCGTCGATGTCAAGCAGCAGAGCGCCAAGGCAGTAACGCTGGTCTTCATCGACGCCGTGATAGATTTGGAGCCACCCCCGATCGGTTTCAATCATTTGTGCGCCACCCCCAATCTTGTGGCCTTCCCAGCCCGTGTCGGCACATTCGGCGACAATCCGGTGATCGCCCCAATGAATGAGGTCGGGCGATGTCGCTGACCAGATGACCGGGGATCCGAAATGCAGCGGCGCGGGGCGGTGCAGCGCCCAATAGAGTCCCCCAATCCTGCGAGGAAAGAGGCAGACATCGCGGTTGTCGGGAGCAAGAATCACCCCCAACCGCTCGACCGACACAAAGTCGTCGGTGACCGCGAGCGACGTCGCAATCCCCAGGTCGGATACGGAAGTGTAATTGATGTAATAACGGCCATCAATCATGGTGATCCGCGCGTCTTCGCACCCGAAACGCTCGTATCGGTTGTCGGGGAACAGGAAGGGTGAGGCGTCGACTGTGAAGTCGGTGCCGTTTTTGCTTCGCGCCAATCGCAGATGCGACATCGATGTCAGCCAGGTCTGGCGGCGGTCCCTGATCAGCTTGATTTCGCGGGGATCGGAAAAATCAAAGTCTGGATCGCTGCGTTCAAAGCTCCTCAGCTTCAGCTCCCACCCGTCCGCGCCACGCTCCAGCGTGGGTACCCGGATCCGCTCGGCGGAGTCACTGACAGCACTCTCAGCCACCCTGACAAGCAAGATAATCTCGTCGCCATATTTGACCACGCCAGCGTTGAACGTGCCGTCAACCTTGAAATCGGGACGACTGGGCCTGACCATGTCCGGTGTGACGACTGGATTGGCAGGGGATCGCTTCAACATAAATGGTCTCGCTTTGTCACGGAACTGCACGTGGCCCAGGGTCCGTTGGACCAGACGCGATCGTCTGGAAGATAGGGAGCGCATGGTCGCGCGCGCTTATGATCGTCATTTCAGCGTCAATGACATGCCGGTTAGGAAACTGCGCCGAAACACGATGAAAAGGATTACGAGCGGAAGCGTTTGCAACACCGCTCCGGCCATAACTGGCCCGACATAGACTCCATATTGCTTGCTGAACGTCGCCAAAAGAACGGACAGCGGCATCTTCTTGATGTCGGATATTAAGATCAAGGGCCACATGATATTGTCGCTAGCACCCGTGAACGTAAACAGGGCAACAATCGCAATTATCGATTTGTTCAGCGGCGCGATGACTTTGAAAACGATCTGATGCATTTTCGCATGATCGAGCTTTGCAGCATCGATATAGTCTTCCGGCATGCCCTTGAATGACTGCGACATCATGAAAATTCCCCAACCCGACATGGCCGAGGGGAGGATCAGCGCGCCGTAGGAATTGATCAGGCCGAGCTGCTTGATCAGCACGAACATTGGCAAGGAGAACATCATGGTGGGGACGACCATCTGCAGCAGCAGGAAATTTCGGAATTTTTCGCGAAACGGAAATCGGATCCGCGCGAGCGCATAGCCGATGAAGGCCGAGGTAATCAGGACGGAGAAAGTGACGGTCAGTGTCACGAAGAATGAGATGCCAAGCGCGCCCAGAAATGGCCGCTGTAATTTTTCTGCGCTGCCGAACAGGAACACATAATTGTCAAGCGACAAATGCCCTTCAAACAGACCCGTGTTGTAGATCTCGGCTGTGGGCTTGAGCGACGCCATCACCATCCACGCGAAGGGATAGAGCCAGGTGATGGCCAGACCGTAAATCAGCGCAGTCGCCAGCCACCCGGTCGGCGACTTGGCCGAAGCGATTTTCTTCAGTTTCGCCGCGATCATGCCAGTTTCACCTCGCGCTCGAACATCAGGCGCATCAGGCGGATCAGCGCGTAGCTGACCACAGCTACAATTATGCTCATGATCGCGGCATGGGATGGCTGAAGTCGCCTGAAGGCCGTTTCGTATATAATCATCATCGGCGTGCTCGTGCTGTCCAGCGGACCACCCCCCGTGATGAGATAGGCCTCAGTGAAAATGCTGAACGAAACGAGAATCGTGAACACTAGTACCATGATCAGTTGGGCGTTGATCATCGGCAATGTGATTCGGACAAGGCGTCTCAACGGCGAGACGTGGTCAAGCAGCGCAGCATCGTAGATGTCGTCAGGGATTGTCTGGAGGCCGGAATATAGGATGAGGCCATAGTATCCGACGAACTTCCATGAAACCACGAGCGCGATTGCCAGCATAGCGAAATTGGGATTGCTCAACCACGGAATTCGATAATCGAAATAGGCGAAGAGAATATTGTTTATCGGCCCCGTCGAGCTGAACAGTTTCTTGAAAACCAGAGAAAATGCAACGCCAGATGAAATGTTCGCCAGCAAGAAACACAGTGCAACGAATGTCTTGCCATGGCGGACATGCTGCAACCCGAATGCAAACCCCAACGACCCCAGGAAAGCGATCGGAAAAAAGATGGCGAAGAAACGGATGACGTTCCACAGCCCGTTCCAGAATTCGGGATCGCGCATCACAACGAACAGGTTGTGCAGGCCCGAATAGGTTGGGGCGTCGAAAAATCGCCATTCCGAAAAGGACAGGATCAACAGCCAGACAAATGGATAGGCCCAGAAGACAGCGCTGAATGCCAGGTAGGTGAGCGCCAGTGCTGCACCAAACCGCCCGTCGGTGGATTTTTCCGCAAGCCTCATTGGTGCGCCTGCAGGATCCGGTCGGTCTGACGAACGGCGTCAGCCACCGCTATCTGCGGCGTCTTGGTCCCCAATGCCAGGGCGCCGACCAACTGCACGCTCATCGCCTTTTGAATGTCGATGGTGTTCTCGTTGAGAGCCGGCGGCACGGCTACATTGACATAATTCGCGTAGATCCTCGCGATGGGATGCGACGAAAAATACGGCTTGAATACGGGATTGGTCAGCAGATCTGCCCGGGCCGGCATCATCCCCGTTTTTTCCAGCCAAAGAAGATTCAGCTGATCATTGCCCAGGACCCATGCAATGAATGCGAAGGCCTCGTTTTTGACCTTGCTGCTCTTGAACAGCACGATGCCCTTGCTGTCGGCGAAAGTTGCCGTCTGCGCGTGGGATGTCGCGTCGGTCAACATGGGGCCAATGGCGATCCGTTTCATCGTCTCGGGATACATGGATTCGAAACGGCCGATATCCCAGGGACCGTGGCTGGCACCGGCAACGAGGCCGGACACCAGCGGTTCCTCGGAATCGAAATCCTGTGCCGTCCAGCCTGTTCTGTACATCGTATCCATGAACATGGCTGCTTTTTGGCCAGCGGCATTGTCGAACACGGCCTTGCCGTTGGCAATGTATGGCTGGCCACCCGATGCCGCATAGTAATAGGCGATGAAATCGAACCAGCGATCCTCCCAGTTGTTTCCCGCCGAAACCTGAAAACCATAACGGTGCTCGGCATTGGCGTAGCGACGTGAAAACTGATAGACGTCCTGATAGGTTTTTGGGACCTGGTGGACCCCGTATCGCGCCAATATGTCCGACCGCCACCAAATCAGCGTCGGATTGGAATAGATTGGAATGGCATAGACCTTGCCATTGACTGTCCAGTTCCTGATCAGTTCCTGCATATGGCGGCCAGTGACCAGCGCCTGGTAGCCGGGCATCGCTGATAATGGCTGCAACTGTTTGAGGTCGGCGATCTGGACTGCGAAGCCTGAAAACATGTTGCTGGAAATATCCGGCTCGGTGCCGGCGATCAGCGATGACAGCACTGCATCTTCGGAACTGCCGGTAGTGGGAATGGTGGTGAAACTGACCGGCATGCCCAGACCGCTCTTGTTCCACTTTGCGACTGCAACTTTCCAGAACGATTCTTCTGCTTCGTTCGGCGCAACCCACATCCGGATTTCGCGGGGCCTTTGAGATGGCACCTTCCCGGCGCCCGAACATCCCGCCAGAACCGCACAGGCTGCAACCAACAAGGCAAGTCCAAACTTCAACGCTGCGCTTCCCGGTTCACGCGCTGCAACGCCATCAGGCCCTCCAGCGTCGATTCCGCGCCCGAATTGGGATTAATCCTGGCCCCGGCGACGATGCCGTCCGATACGCGACCGCTGCCAGCATCATAAATGGCTCGGTGGGCGACATTATTTCCGGTCAGCCAAGAGGCAAAGCGGCGCGCGATTGCCCGATATCGCGCCTTGCCGGTAATGCGCCACGCTTCATCCGCAGCAAAAACCATGGGCCGAATGCCATAGGCGATCTGCGGATAGCGTGCACGGTGGGTTGCAATGACACCCCGGCCGGTTTGCGCGACGACCATTTCGGCCAAATACCCGTGGTTGAGCAGGTAAGGGTAGAAATGATCGACCTCGGCGAGGCCGCTGGCGATATAATCGCTACGGTGAAGCTGTCGGCCGGCGAGCAACAGGGCATAAGCCTGGTCGCTGCCCCAGGCATGCCATGTGTTGCGCCAGCTCAGGTGCGCATCATAAGGGAAATGCTGTTCGTCGCCAGCGCGCATTGCCTTGATGCCGTCAGCCATTGCGGAAATCAGCGACAGCGCTTGTGCGTCATGGGAGCGCGCATAATAAGGCAGCAGGCCGATAATCGCGACTGCAGCCTGGTCGGCGCCCGATCCGGACGGCAACCAGTCGGGGACACGCCGCCCGACGAGGTAGGTCGACTTTGCCCGACCAACGGAAAGGTCGCGCTTTAAATTGGCAACCACACGCGC
>JALYHR010000103.1 GCA_030776465.1 Pseudomonadota bacterium | reverse complement strand
GCACCGCGATCGTCCATGGCGTCGGGCAATTGACCGGCGCCGAAGTCATGGCGACCGACCTGCGCGCCTCGATGAGCCTGGTGATCGCCGGCCTGGCGTCATCGGGCGAAACCCAGGTCCACCGGCTCTATCATCTCGATCGCGGCTATGAGCGGCTTGAAGAGAAGCTGGCCCTGTTGGGAGCGGATATCGAGCGCGTCGGCGGGGACTGAACGCGGCGATTCAAATAAGACGCAATCTATTTACAAGATAACGTCTGACCATAGAGGGAGCACAGCGATGACAGGCAACCGGCCCAGTCATAGCCGGATGCCCGATTACGCCCTGTACAACGCATCCAGCCTGGCCCCATAGCGTTCGTGCAACTTGTGGCGACGGATTTTCATGCTGGGGGTCATTTCTTCGTTGGCGATGGCGAAGGCTTCATCGGCGAAGGTGAACTGGCGCAGTTTTTCGATGACCGAGACTTCGCCGTTGACCCGGTCGATCGCGGCACGGATCGCGGCGCGAAAGCTGGGCAGTCGTTGCAGCGCCATCATGTCGAATTTTTCACCCTCGGCCTGCGCCCATCCCAACGCCCATTCGGCATCGGGGACGATCAGAGCGACCATGTAGGGCCGTCGGTCGCCCGCGATCATGGCCTGGGCAATCTCGGGCTGGAGGGTCAGCATCCCCTCGATCTTCTGGGGGGAAATATTGTCGCCCTTGTCGTTGACGATCATGTCTTTCTTGCGGTCGGTGATCTGGATGCGGCCCCGGTTATCGATATGGCCGATGTCGCCGGTATGCAGCCAGGGGGCCGCATCGGGGTGATTTTCGTCGCGGATCAGCACCCGCGCGGTTTCGGCGGGATTGCGCCAATAGCCGTGCATGACCAGCTCGCCGCGCACCAGGATTTCACCGTCGGCGGCGATTTTTACGTCCACCCCGGTCAGCGGCGGGCCGACGGTGTCCATCTTGATCCCAGCCTTGGGCCGGTTGCAACTGATCACCGGGCCGCTTTCGGTCTGCCCGTAACCCTGCAACAATGTGATCCCCAGTCCTGCGAAAAACACCCCGATCTCGGGGTTCAACGGCGCGCCGCCCGACACCATCGCCTTCAGTCGCCCGCCGAATTGCGCGCGAACCTTGGGACGCAGCGTGTGCTCCAGGATCAGCTTCATCGGCCTGTCGCGCCACAATGAGTCGCCGGTCGCTTCCCGCTCGGCCACCGCCATGGCCCGCGCCATCAGGAACCGGGCGATCTCGCCCTGCTTTTCGATGCGTTTCATGATCCGCGTCCGCAGCAATTCGAACAGGCGCGGCACCACGATCATCAGCGTCGGGCGTACTTCGGCGATATTGCTCGCCAATTTGTCGAGACCTTCGGCATAATAAATCTGCGCGCCCATGCCGATTGGCAGGAATTGGCCGCCGGTGTGCTCATAGGCATGCGACAACGGCAGGAAGCTGAGGAATATCTCGTCCCCCCAGCCAAAATCCTCGGCGACGATGCGCGCAGCGCCAGCGACATTGCAGAGGATGGCGCCGTGGTGATGCATCACTCCGCGCGGCGCGCCGCCGGTGCCGCTGGTATAAATGATGCAGGCCAGGTCCTGGCGCCCGATAGTGGCGACGCGGGCCGTGACCGCGCGCCTGGCGGCATCGGCGTCCCCCGCCAGCAATTCGGACCATTCGGGAAAGGCCACCGCGCCCGCCTGATGGACGGGCAGCTTTTGCATGCCGATGACGAAATCGGCTTCCGCCGATTGCAGCACTGCGGCCATCAGCGGCTGGGCCAGGCGCGCGTTCGATACGATCACCGCCCGCGCACCCGAATTTTCCAGCACGTGGAGATGATCGCGCGTCGTATTGGTGGTGTAGGCCGGGACGGTGACGCAGCCCGCCGCCATGATCGCGAGATCGGCCAGGCACCATTCGGGCCGGTTTTCCGAGACCAGCATGACGCGGTCGCCATCGTTCAGCCCCAGCCTGCGCAGCCCTTCCGCCACCAGACAGACTTGTCGGGCAACCTCATGCCAGCTTTGCGATTGCCACGCCCCGCCTGCCGGGTCCGGGCCTGCCCGGTCCGGGCCGGTACGCCGCGCCCACAGGAACGGCGCATCACCCCGCTCGCCCGCGCGGGTAAGGAACAGCGACACCAGATTGGCGCAAGTAGCAAAGTCCGAAAGCTGCAATATCCCAAGCCCTGTCCGCCGGGTCGGATCGCCCAGGGCGAAGACTAGTCAGGGTTGGCGCATCCCGCAAGTTCGACGGGCCCAAGTGGCAGGTGCGGAGACCGCAGGCCTCCGCACCCTGTCTCAGCCCTCAATGGTCCCGGTGATCGCGGTCGCCGCCATGGTCGCCGTGCCAACCGCCGTGTTCGCCACCGTGGTCGCCATGCCAACCACCGTGTTCGTCACCATGGTCGCCATGCCAGCCACCGTGGTCGCCGCCATGCCAGCCACCGCGATATTCGCGATAGTACCAGTCATGGTACGGATAGGGACGATAGACCCAGGCATTATCGATGAACACCCACGGCCGGTACCAGGCAGGCGCGGCGTAGTAATAGCCGGACCCGCCATAGGCATAACCGGGAGCACCACCACGCACGACATAGCCCGGAGGGCAACCGGGACTGGTCGCGTCGCTGCCCGCGCTGCTGGCGATGGCTGCGCCGCCCGCAGCGCCGATCGCAGCGCCCGCAAAGGTGCCGACCCCGCGATCGCCGCGACCGGCCAGGCCACCACCGACGATCGCGCCGAATATCCCGCCGACGACTGCGCCTGCGCCAACGTCACCATGCGCTTTCACGCAATAGCGCCGCGACCATTGTTCGGCTTCATAAGCATACCGCTGATCGGCCTGCTGCTGGGCAGCATAAGCCTGACCCTGCTGATAGCCGGGCGGTGGTGGCGGCGGGCGTGTGCCATCGTAGCCAGGGGGTGGCGGCAAGTCGCCCTGATATTGGCCGCCGTAAGAACCGCTATCGGGCTGCTGGTAATCGTGCGGCGGATAACCCTGCTGTTGCGGGTATCCGGGTTGCTGCGGATAGCCGGGAGGCGGGTAATTTCCCTGCTGCGGATAGGATGGCTGTTGTTGATAGCCGCCCTGGTCCTGGGCCTGCGCCGCCGATGCCAACAGCGGCGACAGTGCTAATGACAATGTGCTCGCGAGTAACGCGGTCTTGGTTATGGTGCTTCTCGACATTGCTTGTTCCTTCAACGCGACAGGTTTCGCCCCGCATTCAACCGATGAACTGAGTGGCATCCCATCATCCGACTGGCCCGTTTTCTGACCTGACCAGGTTTGCCCTGTTCGCCATGAATGGGCGCTGACCGCGGCATTGCGTTATAAACGCACAACTGGGTGCCTTGATCCCCCGTCCTTGACGGAACCGCCGCCGCGTCCGCCACTTCGCGGTGGCAGGCTATGCCGGTAGGTTGACGGCACCAACGGCGCGCGCGGCGATATGGCCGCACACGCCCGGTTACGCTCGCTTGCCCTAGAGTTTTTCCGGTTAAGTCGGAAAGGCTCTAAACCCCGTAAATCTCGCGCAGATAACGCGGCGCCTGGTCCTGGGCGATGGCGTGGGCGCGGGGGTCGTCGACATCCATCCACCATGCCTCGTGCTCATCCGCACCTATGTCCATGGTGGCGGCGCGGCCCGCATCCGCCAGCCGTTGCATGCCGTCCGACAAGCTCCCCGGTTTTCCCGCAGCGATGGCAGCCGCAATCGCCTGGGCCAGTTCGGGGGTCGCCAGAAAAGCACCACAATCCACTGCGTCATAGGGCTCGATCGCCTTGCCAATAGCCTGGATGCGGTCATCGTCGGCGATTTTCACCCAGGTGGCATCGTCCGGATCGATGAGTGGGCTGGTCACTCGCCGGTCCACCGCCAGCGTCACCCCGCGCGTGTCATCGCCAATGCCGGCCAGGCGGCGCAGGATGGGGGCCGCGAAAATATGGTCGGCCATCATCAGCAGATAGTCACCGGCAATCTGCGCGGCACCGGCCATCACCGAATAGCCATTGGGTAGCGACCAGTCGGGACAGCGTGTCGCGACGATCTCTGTCCCGATGCGGGCTGCCAGCCCTGGCAGGAACGCCTCGATGCGCGCGGCTTCGTGGCCAGTCACCACCACGACGCGGTTTACCCCGGCGGCCCGCGCCTGCCGTACGCCGAGTTCGATCAGCGGTATGCCAGCGATCGGGGTCAGCGGTTTCGAGGGGGAGATGTCCAGCAACCGGCTGCCAAATCCGGCGGCGATAATCAGCGCGTCCATGGGACCGTTCCACTCCCCAAACAGGCAACGCCGCCGGTCAGAACCCTGACCGGCGGCGTTTCGACCAGTTTTCCTGCCGGTTTATTCAGCCGCGATCGCGGTATCGCCGATATATTCCTCGACCATCTGGGCGGCGGTGTCGTCGCTGAATTGTTGCAGCGGATGCTTGCAATAATACGCCGATGGTCCGATCAACGCCCCGCCCTCGCCGCGCTCCAGCGCGATCTTGCAGCAACGGATGGCGTCCATCACGCAAGCTGCCGAATTCGGGCTGTCCTCGACCGACAAGCGCAGCTCCAGGTTCATCGGGACATTGCCCCACTGCGACCCTTCGAGGCGCAGGAAGCAGAGCTTGTTATCCTTTTGCCACGGCACATAGTCCGACGGACCGACGTGAATATTCTCATCGGCCAGCCGCTGCGCCAACATGGCCTGCACCGCCTCGGTCTTGGATTCTTTCTTGCTGCCCAGCCGCTGGCGGTCGAGCATGTTCATGAAATCGGTATTGCCGCCGGTGTTGAGCTGATAGGTCTTTTCAACGGTAACCCCGCGCGCGCCGAACAGGCTGGACAGCACCCGATGGACGATGGTTGCACCGATCTGGGCCTTGATGTCGTCGCCGACGATGGGAATGCGCTTGGCGCGGAACCGGGCTTCCCACTCGGGGCGGCTGGCGATGAACACCGGCATGCAGTTGACCACCGCCACGCCAGCTTCCAGCGCGCATTCCATATAGAACTCGGTGGCTTCCTGCGAGCCGACGGGCAGGAAGTTCAACAGCACCTCGGCGCCCGACGATTTCAGTCCGGCGACCATCGCTTCACGGGTGATTTCCGGCGCATCCGACAGGATGAAACCCTTTTCGCCGACCGAAGTCATATGCGGCGCGATACCGTCCAATATCCGGCCCATCAGCACCTTCGCGCCTGACAAGGGGACCTGGGGCTGGAACACTGCGGTGTTGTTCGGCATTTCGAAAATGGCTTCCGAAATATCCTTGCCAACCTTGCGGGCGTCGACATCCACGCCCATCACGAATTGCACGTCGCCGGCGCCATAGCCGCCGATGCGATCATGAATCAGCCCCTGAGAGGAGTTGTTGGAGCGGTAATAGGCCACGCCCTGGATCAGCGAACTGGCGCAGTTGCCTACGCCGATCACAGCGACCTTGATTGCTTTCATCAATTCGATCCCTCCGGGGAGATGCATAACATCTGGTTCAAACTAGCGTGCTTGCGCCAAGCTGGCGTTCTGGAGCCCAACTGGCGTTCTTCATAAAGTGAGCGCCAAAAGCAAGAAGTTTGCGTTTGGTCAAGCGTCTTGGTCAGCCGCGTAGCACAGATTGCCGGACATGTGTGGTCAGAACCACAACCAGCCAGACCGCCATGATCGCGGAAAAAGCCATGATTGCCTCCTCGGTCAGGCCCGCGACGACCAGCACCACCAGGGCCAGCGCGAGGAAATCGCGCATCGTCAGCCAGACTACCCATTTTCCCCATCCCGAGCCATTATCACGAAACCGCCCCTTTAAGCCATCGAATGTGATCGGTGCGCCGCTGCGCCGCGCGCGGCCCCCCAAAGTCGCCAATCCCATCGCCAGCATGGCGAGACCGGCAATGCCGAACATCGCCGGACCCCAGCGCCCGCGCTGCGCCAGATTGATGACGATCCCGGCCAGGAGGCTGAGATTTGTCGCCGCGTCGATCAAGCTGTCGATCATCGCGCCGCGATCGGAGGTGCGATAGGTCGCGCGGGCGATTTCGCCATCGACCCCGTCGAATACCGATGCCGCCTGGAACAGGACGGCGCCGCCGATCAGCCCGGCCGGGCTGCCGTCCAGCACCAGCACCGCAAACATCAGCATCGCCAGCACCGCGGTGCCCCAGGTGGCGTGGATCGGGCGGATGTGGGGGAGTTTCAGCAAGCCGAAGCTGATGGCCTGCGAGATTGGCCGGTTAAGATGGTGCGAAACCAGCCCGTCGGTTGATTTGGCGGTGGCCTTGATGATGACGCGACCCATGGCGGCATAACGCGGCGCCCAGATCTCGGAGCCAACACGAGGCAGGTGGCGGGAGGCCTGGGCCCCAGCCTCAACGCCGCCTCCAACCTTGGTAAAGCGCAGGCCGGGATTGAGGCTGGCACCGGTCGCCAGCGCCGCGCGGATGGCTGCGGCATCGACCAGCGCCTCGCCGGTGATAGACAGAACCCGGCCATGGGGCGGTGGCGTAGTCCCCGTGGCACCATGCACGACCATCGTTCCCGCCAGCCGTGCGATTTCTTCACGCACGCTCAAGTCCAGCACGGGGGGCTCCAGACCTTCCCCGCTGCCTAGCTGCAGCCAGCATTCGCCCAGTCCCGCCAGCGCAACTTCACGCACAGCGCGCGCGGCTGCGGGCAGGCCGGCGACAAGGCCGACAGCAGATGCCCTGCTGCTGAACTGGATAACGGCAGCCCCCGACAATATTGTTCCTTTCGAACCGGCCCTGCACTGGGCCCTGACTACTGCCCATTGCTGGACCTGTTCAACGCCCATTGCATGACTTATCAACGCAAACTCTGGCACTGCCGCGAAAAGCTCTATATGCACCGATCGCGGCGCCGCCAAGCCGGCGCGGGTCGCTATCATGATCCCAAGTACAAATGATTACAAAGGGTAAATGTTCAGCAGGGAGGTCGCGCAAGTTGCAGGCACAGCGTCCGCGTGAATTGGAAGACGCGCTGAATTTCCATATCTATCACCCGCTCGCCTGGCGGCTGGCGCAGGGATTGTCCCGCACGCCGCTGACGCCCAACCTCGTTTCGGTCGTCGGGGCGGGTTTCGTGGTGGCCGCAGCGATTGCCTATGCGCAGCCCTGGTGGCCGGTTTCGGCGCTGCTTGGCATGGCGTTGCACATGGGCTGGCATGTCGTCGATGGCGCGGATGGCGATCTTGCCCGGATAACCGGACGCGCCAGCCCCACCGGCGAGATGGTCGATGGCATCTGCGATTATGTCGGCCATATCGTGCTGTACATGGTGCTGGGCTGGCTGCTGTCGCAACAGATCGGCATCAGTTCATGGCCGATTATCGCGGCGGCGGGGATCAGCCACATCATCCAGGCGAACCATGTCGAGGTGCAGCGGCGTTCCTATCAATGGTGGGTTTATGCCAAACCGTGGCTGAGGATAACCCATGCCGAGGCCGATGCCGCGACGCAAAACCGGGGCCTGTCAGGCTTTGCCAGCTTTTATCTGGGGGTCGCGACCGGTGTTGCATCCTCGACCCGGCGCATCGACAAGGCGGTGGCCGCCGCCGCTCACGATCCCGAACGGCGGGCGCTAATCGGCGAACTGGCCCGCGCCGAAGCCCCGCCACTCCTCGGCTTGCTCAAGGTGCTGGGCCCCAACCCGCGCGCGATCCTGCTGGGCTTGTCGATGCTGGCGGGCAGTCCGATCTATTATTTCGCCTATCAAGTGGTGGTGGTGAACCTGCTGCTGATCTGGTCTGTCCATCTCCACAACGCCGCTGCCCGGCGGATGGTGGCCACGATCGATAGCTGGCCCCAAATCTAACGTGGCCCAGGCCACACTGCTTGCCCAGGCCGAGGCGCTGGCGGGGGAGATGACCGCGCTGCGCCGCGCCGTTCATGCCGAACCCGAACTGGGGCTCCATACCCCGCGCACCCGTGCCAAGATCCGCAGCGCACTGGCCCATCTGCCGCTGACCTGGCGCGAGGGGCCTTCGACCAGCGGGCTGGTCGCGGTTTTGCAGGGCACCGCCTCACTGATGGGAGAAACCCCGCGCCGGGTGCTGCTGCGCGGCGACATGGATGCCTTGCCGATGCCGGAGGAAACCGGGCTGGCGTTCGCCTCGACCAAGCCGGGGGTGATGCACGCCTGCGGCCATGACGCGCATGTCGCGATGCTGGCGGGCGCGGCGGAATTGCTCTGCGCCCGCGCCGGGCACCTGGCGGGCGAGGTGCTGTTGATGTTCCAGCCAGGCGAGGAAGGTTATCACGGCGCGCGCCATATGCTGGACGATGGCCTGCTCGATCCGCTGCCCGATGCCGCCTTTGCGCTTCACGTCATGCCCAACGCCCGCCACGGCCAGGTCGCGGGACGCAGTGGCGCGCTGATGGCCGCCGCCGACCAGATCGATATCATTGTCGAAGGGCGCGGCGGTCATGCCTCGATGCCGCATCAGACGCTGGACCCGGTGCCGGTCGCCTGCGAGATCGTCATGGCGCTGCAAGCCCTCGTCACCCGCCAGTTCGATGCGCATGACCCCGTAATAGTGACCATCACCCGCATCGACGCCGGCACCGCGCATAATGTCATCGCCAACCGCGCCAGCCTGTGCGGAACCATGCGCTGCCTGTCCGCCGCCAACCGGACTCGCCTGCACAAAGCCATCATCCGCCTCGCCGCCGGGATTGCCGGGGCCCATGACCTTGACGCCAAGGTGACGATCACTCCCGGTTTTCCGGTGACGATGTGCGACCCGCGCGCGGTAGATTGCGGTGAGACGGTCGCTCGCGAATTGTTTGGTGCCGACGCCTTTCAGCGGCTGGCTTCGCCGATCATGGGTGCCGAAGATTTCTCCTACGTGCTGGAAAAAGCGCCCGGCGCGATGTTCTTTTTGGGCGCCGCTCCCGAAGGCGACGACTGGGCGGCCTGCTGCGGCATCCATTCCACCCGGATGATGCTTGATGAAGCGGTCCTGCCACGCGGCGCGGCGTTGCTGGCCGGGCTGGCCGAACGCTTCCTGGCGCGGGGATTTGGCGCGTAGCAGGATCACCGCAGCTTGGTATTAGCCTGGGAACCCCTGGTACCAGTCATTGCGCCAGCGGAAATTGGTGAAGGTCAGCGATATGCTGAAATCCAGCGCTTCGACCTGATGCCACCAGCCGATCGGGATAAACAATATCTCCCCCGGTTCCAGCACGACCTCATGGCAGGTAACTTCGGCCAACCTTGGAAAAGCCGCCAAATCGATCGCGGGATCGGTGAGGTCGCGGATGCGGCTGAACACATGATGATCGTTGTAGAGGTTGCCGGTGTCGGTCGCGGCGGCCAGAATCACCCGCTTCCGGCCCACGACCTGGACGAACAGATTGTTGGTGAGGTCATGGTGGAGGGGGGTGAAGGTGCCGGCAGGCCCCATCCACATCAGCCCGCCGTGGTTGCCATTCGCAGGCACAAGAAATTTGTCGAGCGGGCCGATATCGGCGTCGAGCGGCGCCAGCGCCGCCGCATTGGGGCTGGCGTTATAGGCGGTCAGATAGGCGGTGTTGCCCTCCTGCTGGGTGATCCGATCGAGGAAATGGTCGAAACGGCCGCGCCGCGTGTGGACATCCTTGTATCGTTCGAAATCCGGGTGGCTGGTGCGCTCGTCCTGATAGTCCACCTCGCGCTCGCCGATCACGCGGCGCAAATATTCTGGTGTCCATTTCGTTCGGGCAGGCCAGTCATCGATCTCCTCGCCTATCACCACTGGCCGTCCGGGGGCATAATAATTGTCGAGAAATTCTGCGGAGCTGAGTCTTTCGTGGCGAAATATGCCCGATGCCGCCGGGCTGAGCGCGCGCTGTTGCTGCATCGTGGCCAGCAGCCAGTCGCGCTTCGCCAGCGCCAGATCGGCAACGTCCAACGGCGCTGAGGGCCGGGCCCCCACCACCGGCTTTGCCACCACCGCCTTGGCCATTGCCTCACGGGCGTTGCCGGCCAGTTCGGCATTGCCGAATTCCTTCACCTGCAATTTCGACTGGTGCTCGGGAAACGGGCATTTCCCGTCGGGCATCAAGCCCCGGTAATAATTTTTTTGCCATTTATCGGCGGGCTTGGCGGGCGGATGGTCGCGGACTTGCTGCTGGAACGCATCGCGGGAGCGCGACCACGCCTCGAACCCCGCCTTGAGTTCCGGGTCATCGTCGATCGCCACAAAGCGTGGCGCCATCGCCTCTGCCGCGCCGCGCGGCACCGGAGAAATGAACGCGAAGGGTTCGTTTTCTTCGAAGCGCACGACATGGCCCGCCCGCGTCAATTGCCAGTTCATGGTGAAGGTGTAGGGCGACCAGTCGGTTTCGATGATCCCGCCCAGTGGCGCGACGCCGTCCTTGGCCGCATTGGGTGGCCCGCCGACCGCCAGGTTCCAGCCCGGCGGAGTGCGGAACAGACCCTGGACATGCAGGGTAAAGGTGCCCTGCCCAAACAGCGGCTGCGGCAAATCCTGCGGGCGAGCGCCTGGGTCGGCGCGAATGACGACGTCCTGCGGGGCCATGCCGCCATTCCATTCGGCCACGAAGCCGCAGGGGCTCAACAGTTCCCAGCCGTGACTGTTGGCAATGCTGAGCGGCAAGCAACGATAAGCGAACGATTCGGGCGCATCGTCCATCCACGCCCGCTGCGCCGACGCCGGCCTGATCCGCGGCTCCCAACCGGGAAACAGAAAACACTTAAGTTCCATCTTACTTTTCCCTCCGCCAGCCGCGCAATTGTTAGCCATTTTCAAATGGGCTGAACATCGTTGCCCGACGTAACGAAAAGCGCTGCCCCCGTCATTGGGCGATGCAATTTTTTTAAATTGATTTCTTGTGAGCACTAGCGCACATATTTGTTTGAATAACGACGGGGCTGTTCGGCGCCTCGGCCCGTGGGGGCTGGACGGCAGGACCAGACCGGATCGCACCAGAAAAAACTCAAAGTGAAGCATGTCCACGGCGGTGGCAGCGGCTGGGTACTGGGCCTGGTCGGCGCGGGCGCGGTCGGTGGCGGCATCGCAGCCGCGTCCAAGGGTTCCGGCTCGCCGACCCCAACACCCACTCCGACGCCCACGCCCACTCCGACGCCCACGCCAACCCCGACGCCCACGCCAACCCCGACGCCCACTCCGACGCCCACGCCAACCCCAACCCCAACCC
>JALYHR010000102.1 GCA_030776465.1 Pseudomonadota bacterium | reverse complement strand
TTGCCGCCGGTCAGCTTTTCGACATTGTCGATCGCCTCCGCATCCTCGGGCGTGACGAAAGTGAACGCGCGGCCCATGGCGCCTGCGCGACCGGTGCGGCCGATGCGATGGACGTAATCGTCAGGGTGCCACGGCGTGTCGAAGTTGAAGACATGGCTCACGCCTTTGACGTCCAGCCCGCGTGCGGCGACGTCGGAAGCGACCAGCAGGTTGATCGTGCCCGCCTTGAACCGGTCCAGTTCGGCGATACGCGACGATTGATCCATGTCGCCGTGGATTTCACCCGCCGAAAAGCCATTGCTTTTCAGGCTTTTCGCCAGTTCGCGCACGGTCGTCTTGCGATTGCAAAAGATGATCGCGGTGGTGACATTGTCGGTGCGCAACAAGTGGCGCAGCATTTCGCGCTTGGCGCGGACGGCGACTTTCACCTTGTGCTGGACGATCTGGAGGTTGTTGCTGGCCGGTCGGGAGACCTCGATAGTCTTGGGATTACTCAGGAATTTATCGGCCAGCTTCTTGATCGGCGCGGGCATCGTCGCTGAAAACAGCAGCGTCTGGCGCTGCGCCGGCAGTTTCGAACAGATCGTCTCGATATCGGGAATAAAGCCCATGTCGAGCATCCGGTCGGCTTCGTCGATCACCAGCAAATCACAGCCGGTGAGCAGGATCTTGCCGCGATCGAACAAGTCCATCAACCGACCCGGCGTGGCGATCAGCACGTCGACCCCGTCGCTCAGCGCCTTGACCTGATCGCCCATCTGCACGCCGCCGATCAGCAGCGCCATCTTGAGGTCGTGATTCTTGCCATATTTCTCGAAATTCTCGGCGACCTGCGCGGCCAGTTCGCGCGTCGGTTCCAGGATGAGACTGCGCGGCATCAGCGCGCGGCGACGGCCATGCGCCAGGATGTCGATCATCGGCAGCACGAAACTGGCGGTTTTGCCGGTGCCGGTCTGGGCGATGCCGATGATGTCGCGCATCATCAATACGGATGGAATCGCCTGCGCCTGGATCGGCGTCGGCTCATCATACCCGGCCGCGAGCACCGATTGCAGCAATTCGTCGGACAGGCCGAGATCGGCAAACTTCATAGGCTTTGATGTGTTCCGGTAATAATTGGGCCAATTATTGGTAAAATATGGCCCTGAAACGGCAAAAACCGGGCCGAGAAAGGGTCTGGGCCGAATTCGCCGGCATCACCAATCCTGACGGACAGCAACGCAGCGCCGCGTTAGTCGCACCCCGGCAACAAAGTCAAGGAAATCGGCGGAACCCGCTCGGAACGAGTTCATTCAGGCTCCGGACCTTGCAATTGGCACCGCTGCGCGATTGCAGGATGTCGCGCCCGGCGCAGATCGCGCCATCGGCATTTTCCGCCAGATAAAAGCCCGAGTAAAAATCGCGCGCGTTGCACCGCTTTTGCAGCTTGACGGTGACGATGCGCTGATCGTGCAGGAACAGCAGCAATTGATCGCCGTCGCCCGGACGCACCGCCGCTATGGCGTTTATCCCCAGGCATTTGCCGATATGGTGCTGACCCACCCGCTCGACCCGTTCCTCTTCCTCCAGTTCTTCGACCATCGCTTGCGGCATCGTGGCCGTTCCGGGGGTGATGCGGATGGAAAACCGCTGCTCGATGCGAACTTGCCGCCACGCCGGGCTTTTCCAGCTTTCCGGCGGGGTTCCTCCGGCCAGCGGCCAGTTTGTCAACGCGGGCTGATTCGCCAGCTTCGCAGGCTGCGCGGACAGCAACGACGCCTTGGTTCCCGATGCAATTCCGCCTTCAGAAGCCACCGCTGCCACCGCGCCGACCAGCAAAAGCGCCAGCGGCGCAAAGAACATCCCAAATCGTCGCATCACATGTGAAGCATCAATGAAGCCGGCCCCCGATAGTCTCAAACCAAAACGCGTACCGGGTCGATACCCGCTGCCCCATGGACCTGCTGCCCGCCTTCGGTTGAACCATCGATGAACCCCCCGGTAAACCAGTCCTTTTTCACTGAAGACCGGGCATACTCTGCGACGACACTGGCACTGGGCCGGGCGTCTGTGGCATAGGCTGGCGATGATTGCGAACCCGCCCGAATCCGCCCAGTTTGACGCAGCGGCCTTCCTCGATGATGCCCTGGCCATCCTGGGTCCGCGCGGTCTGATCCGCGACCCCGATCTGATCGAGCCATGGCTGACTGACTGGCGCGGGCGTTATACCGGGCGGGCGCTGGCGATGGCGGCACCCGCCGATACCGCCGAACTGGCCGCGCTGGTTCGGTTGTGCGCCCGCCACCGCGTCGGGATCGTTCCGCAAGGCGGCAACAGCGGCATGGTTGGCGGCGCAACCCCCACCCCGGCTGGCGATGAACTGCTGCTTTCGCTGCGTCGGCTGGATCGGATCACCCGGCTCGACACCGATGCGCGGCAGATCACATGCGGCGCAGGCGTCGTGCTCCAGACGCTGCATGAGGCCGCGGCCAAGGTCGATCTGCGATTTCCGCTGACGTTGGGCGGCAAGGGTTCGGCGACCGTGGGCGGGCTGATCTCGACCAACGCAGGCGGCACCCAGGTGTTGCGCCACGGCACGATGCGGGCGGCAGTGCTGGGCATCGAGGCGGTGCTGGCGGATGGCAGCATTTATTCGGCGCTGATGCCGCTGAAGAAAGACAATCGCGGCTTCGATCTGAAACAATTGCTGATCGGCTCCGAAGGCACGCTGGGTATCGTCACTGCGGCCACGCTGCGACTGGTCCCGGCGATCGCCGACCGCGCGGTGGTATGGGCGGGCGTACCGTCGCTGCAAACCGCGCGCGCGCTGCTGCTGCATGCCGAAGCGGCGCTGGGCGACGCGCTCGAAGGGTTCGAGGTGATGCCGCAATCCAGCCTGGATGCGGTGCTGGACCTGCTGCCCGATGCCCGCGCCCCGCTGGCCGACGCGCACCCCTGGCATGCGCTGATCGAGGTGGTCGCCGACCGGGGGGGCGTGGCCGGATTATCCGGGCAGGTCGAGACCATGCTGTCCGATGGCTTTGCGGCAGGGTTGCTGAGCGATGCCACGATTGCTGCCAACGACAGCCAGGCCGAAGCGTTCTGGCAATTGCGCGACGAGGTGGCACCGGCAGAGCGCGCGCAGGGACCGGCGATGCAGCACGATATCTCGGTCCCGGTCGATCGCATGGCGGATTTTGTCGATATGGCAGTGCCCGCAATCGAGGCCCGCTGGCCCGGAACCCGCGCCGTTGCCTTTGGCCATCTGGGCGACGGCAACGTCCATTTTCACGTCATCGCTCCGCCAGGCGTGGACCGGGCCGCGTGGGAAGACGGCGATGGCGCGGCGATCAGCCACCAGGTTTATGATATGGTGGTGGCCTGGCATGGCTCGATTTCGGCCGAGCATGGCATCGGCCAGAACAAGCGCGAAGAATTGGCGCGGCTGGGCGACCCGGTCGCACTCGACCTGATGCGCCGGGTAAAAACGGCGCTCGATCCCCTCGGACTGCTCAATCCGGGCAAGCTGGTTGTGGCAGGCGTATAGGTAACGCGCTTGCGCCGGGGGCGCTCAGCGCCTAAATCGCCAAAAATTCGATCCTCGACCCCGGAATTCGGTCGGAAACCCAAAACATCCGCATCTCGATCAGCATAATCACGGAGACACATGATGGCCAGCGCGCCGCAAACGACCAACCTGCCGCTGTTTTACCAGGATCTGACGCCGCTCAACAGTCGCGATCACGGCAATTGGAAATCGCGCTCGACCGATCAGGCCAAATGGCTGATCGATCAGCACGCGGTGCCGTTGACGGTGGAAGAATTCCCGCAGGCCCAGCGCAATTTTCCGATTGTTTTTTCATCCGGCGCCGAAACCGTGCCGCTGGCGTTGATGGGGCTGAACGAAGGCGTCAACGTCTTTGTCGATGCCGATGGCAAGCTGACCGAGAACGTCTATGTCCCGGCTTACGCGCGACGCTATCCCTTTCTGCTGGCCAAGCTGACCCCCGACGCCAAGGAATTGTCGCTATGCTTCGATCCCTCGACCGATTTGATCGGCGCGTTCGATGAAGGCGCGGCGCTGTTCGACGACAGCCAGCCCACCGAAGCCTGCAAAAGCATGCTGAGTTTTTGCGAGCAGTTCGAAGAAGCCGGGATGCGCACCGGCGCCTTTGTCGCGGAACTGAACAAGCACGATCTGCTGATGGACGGCGAAGTCACGATTCAGCGCGAGGACATTGAGCAGCCGTTCATCTATCGCGGTTTCCGCATGGTCAACCAGGAAAAACTGCGCGAGATGCGCGGCGACGTGCTGCGTAGCTGGAACCAGAACGGCATGCTGCCGCTGATCTTTGCGCATCTTTTTTCCCTGGAACTGATGCGCGATATCTTCTCGATGCAAAACCAGCTCGGCAAAGGCCCGGTGCCCATTCTGAACAGCTAGCGTCTTTCCGACTGACGTCGAGTCGGTGCCAACCCGGCCCAAACGCAGGCTTGCCATGCCCCGCCCGCCTGCCTATAGCCCGCGACCTCGGTCGGGACGTAGCGCAGCCTGGTAGCGCATCACACTGGGGGTGTGGGGGTCGGAGGTTCGAATCCTCTCGTCCCGACCAGAGATTTCACAGGGTATGAAGACAGGGTATGAAGATTGCTCCTGCCCTTTGGAATATGAACATTTCGGCTTGTGACATTACCGGCGTGAGTTTGCGCTTGTTCAAATGGTCGAGGGTGTAGGCGCGCGCGGCCTCGGTCGGGCATGGGCCATGGTCGAACGGATCGAAGTGACGATGATCGTCGCCGCCGAAGAACCGATGGCGATATGCGCGTATTGGCTATGGTCGCCGCCCAGCAGCGGCAGCATCAACAACAGCGCGGGAACCACCACAAAGCCGCCGCCGATCCCGAAAACACCCCCCGCAAAACCGGCCAACAGGCCAGCGACCAACAACCCGAAGACAGGAACGGCCACTGCGGCCAGGTTGTGCATCGATTTGAAACCTCGTGGGGTGGCGCCAGTCTACGTTTTACAACGAATAGCGCAAGCGTGCTGGCGGCGTGATCCGGGGTAATCCGCGTTTGGCGGCTCCCTTCACACGGGAAAGCCGCCCCTTTCTTCCCCCCTCCCGCTTGCGGGAGGGGCCGGGGGTGGGCAGGTTCACCCGCAACCTCGGAATAGAAAAAGAGCCCACCCCTAGCCTCTCTCGCCAGCGGGAGGGGAATAGAAAGGAATCCCCGTCTGGGACCATGCTGCTATGCACCATATAACATAGTGTGTTAGAAGCGGGCGCATGCCAGCGCCGCGCGTGAGGTCGCACCACCAGTTCATTGTTCAGGAGCGACGCTTGGCTAACTGGATCATTCAGACCA
>JALYHR010000101.1 GCA_030776465.1 Pseudomonadota bacterium | reverse complement strand
GGCACGGGCCTATTCGATCCCGCGCTGTTTCAGGATCGCCTCGATCGCGGGGACGTCCTGCGGGTTGTTCAATTCGATGCAATCCCAACCGACGGGATCGAAACTGACCAAACGGATCGGTCGCTCGTCTTCCAGAAAGCGCAATTGCTCCAGCCCTTCCAGTGCTTCCAATGGCGAGGGCGGCATCGCCGCGTAAACCCGCAATGCGTCGGGGCGATAGGCGTAAAGGCCCAGATGCAGAAGCACCGCCTTATGACCGTCCGGCTGCCCCGCAGGCACATAAGGGATCACCCGTTTGGAAAAATACAGCGCATGACCGAGGCCGTTGGCGACCACCGTGGTCCCGCCGACCCGGCCCGCCTGTTGATCGCTGATCAGATGCGCAAAAGTGCCGGGGGAACAGCGCAGCCCGGCGGTCGCCATTGCCGGGCCATCCTCAGCCGCCAGCGCCGCCACCAGATCGGCAACGATGAAGCCCGGCGTCAGCGGGGCATCGCCCTGGAGGTTGACGATGATTTCAAAATCCGCGCCCAACCGGGCAAGCGCATCGGCGCAGCGCTCGGTGCCGTTGCGGCAGGCGGGCGAAGTCATCACCACGTCGCCGCCAAACCCCCGCACGGCGTCGGCAATCCGCTCGTCATCGGTGGCGATGAACACTGCCGCCGCCCCCGCCACAGCGCAAGCCGCTTCCCAACTGCGCTGGATCAGGGGCTTGGTCGTGCCGCTTGCGCCCACTAGCGGCACCAGCGGCTTGCCCGGAAAACGCTGCGAGGCATAGCGCGCCGGGATCAGGATCGCGAAACGGGGGCCAGGGGCTGTCACCGAAAATCTCCGGCGTCAGTTCAGGCCGTATTGGAGCAGATCGTGGATATGGACGATGCCAACCGGGCGCGTCGGTGACAATGTATCGAGCCGGTTGACCACGAACGCCGCCGTAATCTTGGCATCGTTCAAAAACATCAGCGCATCGCTCGCCAGCATTTCGGACGCGATCGACTTGGGCGGGCTGGTCATCACATCCCCCGCGCTCGCCGAATTGAGTTCGCTGAAATGACGCCGCAGATCGCCATCGGTTACCGCGCCGATCAATTCGCCACGGTCGTTGACCACGCCCGCCAATCCGAACCGGCACCGGGTCATCACCGAAATCACATCGGGCATGCCGGTGCCTGCCGCCACCAGCGGGATCTGGTCGCCGACATGCATCAGTTCCGAAATCGGCGTCAACCGCATGCCGATGGTGCCCGCCGGATGCAGCGCGCGCAGCCGCGTCTTGGAAATGCCACGCGCATCCATCACCGCCAGCGCCATGGCATCGCCCAAGGCGAGTTGCAAGGTCGTCGACGTGGTCGGGGCAATATTGGCGGCGCAAGCCTCCCGCAAAGTCGGCAGGCAGATGGCGACATCGGCAAAATCCATCACCAGCGATGCGCGGTGCGAGGCGACGCCGATAATCTTGATATGCATGCCGCGGGCATAATCCAGTATTGCGCGCAATTCGGTGGTGTTGCCCGAATTGGACAGCACCAGCAGCACGTCGCCAGCCATCAACATGCCCAGATCGCCATGCCCGGCTTCGGCGGGATGGATGAACATGGCTGGTGTGCCGGTGGCCGACAGCGTCGCTGCCAGCTTTCGCCCGATATGGCCCGATTTGCCCATTCCGGTCACGACGATCCGCCGCGTGGCTGCCAAAATGATCCGGCAAGCGTCGATAAAGCTGCCATCGAGGGAGTCATCGAGGCGGTGCAGCGCCTCTGCTTCGATGCGGATAACCTCGCGGCCCCGGTCAAGCAGCGCCTCATCCTGGCTCTTGTCGGAAACCCTGAAAAGCACAGTCACGTTTGACACACCTCTGAATGGCACTGAGAGAGTGCATCCTCTATAATGCCGCACTGCACAAAAGGTTGCAGGAAATGAACGATTATCGATCCAACCTTACGTCAAACGCTCGACGACGTGACATTGTTGCATCGGTTTTGCTGTTTAAATCCGGACTAACTGGCATGCATTCCCAGCCAATGACGTACAATTCAAGCGCCGTCGGTTATGCAATCAGCAAGGCTTGGCGATCAAAACAAACGTCAGACCGGAAAATTCGACTTCGCCCAGACTAGTGGCCAGTCCGCAATCGCCCACCTCCAGCATCGTCCCGGCCACGACGACCTGCCCCACCAGTGGCACCACCAGCAGCGGACCGCTGGCATAGATCGCCGCGATCTCGGGCTGCGGCCTGCCGGCGACCCGGTCCAGCCGGAACCGAGGGCCAGCGACCAGCGCGGCCGGGCCCTGGGGAGGCAGGTGGCGATGCAGCGAGGGGGCATATGGTTCGCCCCGCGCCACTGCGATACCCTGATCGAGGTGCAATTCGCGCGGGCGGCCATAATCGTAAAGCCGGTAGGTAATATCACTATTCTGCTAGACTTCGATCAGGCTGACCCCGGCGCCGATAGCGTGGACGGTATTGGCCGGGATCATGAAAAAATCGCCCGGCGCCACCGGGTACCATTGCATCAACGTCTCGATGCTGCCGTCCAGCGCCGCCGCG
>JALYHR010000100.1 GCA_030776465.1 Pseudomonadota bacterium | reverse complement strand
CTGCAATGGGACCGGATGAGCCTGTATCCGGCCGGTTATTACGTGCGGCAGATCCGGGTGCGACCGCGTGTGACCTTCCCGGCGGGCTGGGGCGTCGCCAGCGCGCTGGACGGCCGGGAGCAGGCGGGTGCAACGATCGCCTGGGGCGAGACCGATTACGCCATGCTGGTCGATTCGCCGGTGTTCGCGGGCGTGAATTTTAAACGTTTCGAGCTTGGCCACGGGGTTGCGCTGAACGTCGTAGCCGACCGGCCCACCAATCTGGCGATCGCGCCCGAGCATCTGGCGACCTATTCGGCGCTGGTGGATGAAGCGCTGCTGACTTTTGGCAGCCGCCATTTCGACCATTATGATTTCCTGCTCGGGCTGACCGACAAGCTGGGCGGGATCGGGCTGGAACATCACCGCTCCAGCGAGAATACCATGGGCCCCGATACCTTCACCAAATGGGACGAGCGCGATTTCGACCGCAATGTCCTGCCGCATGAATTGACCCATAGCTGGAACGGCAAGTTCCGCCGCCCGGCCACGCTGTGGACCCCCGATTACCGCGAGCCGATGCAGGACGATCTGCTGTGGGTCTATGAAGGCCAGACGCAGTTCTGGGGGCTGGTGCTGGCGGCGCGATCGGGCGTGCAGAGCAAGGACATGGTGCTGGCCCAGATCGCCAATTTTGCCGGGATGTTCACCCAGTGGCCGGGGCGCGACTGGCGGTCGGTCGCGGATACCACCTTCGATCCGATCATCGCGATGCGGCGGCCCAAGCCATATCCGTCGCTGGATCGCAACGAGGATTATTATACCGAGGGTGCGCTGGTCTGGCTGGAGGCGGACCAGATCATCCGCACAGGAACGCAGGGGCGCAAGGGGCTGGATGATTTTGCCAAGCTCTTTTTCGGCATTAACGATGGCGACTGGGGCGAAGTAACCTACGGTCGGGCCGACGTCATTGCCGCGCTGAACAGCGTCTATCCGCATGACTGGGACAGCTTTATCCGCGCCAGGATCGAAACCCCCGGCCAGCCGGTGCCGCTGACGGGAATCGAAAGCGCCGGTTATCGGCTGGTATTCAGGGACGAACCCAACCCCTATGACAAGGCGCGGATGGCCGACGGCAAATTCCTCAGCCTGTTTCATTCGCTGGGCATCGCCATCGACAAGGACAGCAAGGTCAGCAGCGCCCGCTGGGACAGCCCCGCCGCCAATGCGGGCGTGGTCAGCGGGGCCAAAATCATTGCGGTCAATGGCATCGCTTATGACGAAGACACGATCAAATCGGCCATCACCGCAGCAAAGCACGGCGGTTCCGCTGCCGACAAGCCGATCGAACTGATTATCCAGCGCGGTGACCGGGTGCAGACGGTGCTGCTGGATTACCACGATGGCTTGCGCTGGCCGTGGCTGGAGCGAGCATTGCCGGGCACGCAGCCTGTGCCGCTCGACCTGTTGCTGGCGCCGCGCCATCGGCAAGCAAAATGAGCGAATCGCGGTTAGCAGTTCCGTCCCGACGGGCGCGCAGCCGGTGGCCGTTTCCGCCGCGCTTCGTGCTGTTCCTGGTCGCGCTGCCGCTGGCTGTCGCCGCGCTGGCGCCACTGGCGGCGCGGTGGGGGCAGGCGGTGCTGGGCGGGTTCGACGTGGCCGCGCTGGTGTTCATCGTCTCGTTATGGCCGCTGACCCGCGATCACGCCGTGGCCCAGATGCGCGCAAGGGCGCGCGCCAATGACACCGGACGGGTCGGCATGTTGATCATCACCAGCCTGATGGTGATCGTGATCCTGACCGCGGTAACCGTGGAACTGCCCGGTGCGCGTCATGAAACCGGGGTGCCCCATACCATCGCCCTGGCGCTGGTGCTGGTAAGCCTGGTGATCGCGTGGCTGTTCAGCAATCTGATTTTCGCGCTGCATTACGCGCATCTCTATTACCGCGATCAAGGCGAGGGCGGACTGAGTTTCCCGCGACCCGATGCCGAGACCGACACCGAATCCGAATCCGAATATGGCGCCGAATCTGGCCCGGACTATATCGATTTCGTCTATTTCGCGCTGACCATCGGCATGGCTTTCGCCACCGCTGATATCTCTATCCCCGGTCGCGCTATCCGCCGCACCGCCATCGTCCACGCCATCGCCGCGTTCTTTTACAATCTCATCGTCCTGGCGTTCACCATCAACGTCACCGCCAGCGGTTGAGAACAGCAAATTTGTGCAACGCAACATCGGGTTTTTGTTGCGCCGCAAAACGCGCCTCGCTAGTGGCCTCCCATGAACATCGATCTCATCCCCATCGGCGAAAATCCGCCGCACACGCTCAATGTCGTCATCGAAGTACCGGCCGGTGGCGAACCGGTGAAGTACGAATTCGACAAGGCGTCAGGTGCGCTGTTCGTGGATCGCATCCTGCATACGCCGATGCGCTATCCGGCGAATTACGGCTTTGTGCCGCATACGCTGTCGCCCGATGGCGATCCGCTCGACGCACTGGTTATCGCCCGCTCCCCGTTCATCCCCGGTTGCGTCGTGCGCGTCCGGCCGATCGCGGTGCTTAACCTCGAAGACGAACACGGCGGCGATGAAAAACTGGTCTGCGTCCCCGACGACGCGACCTTCCCCTATTACAAGGACGTGCTGGAAGGCGGCGATCTCCCCGGCATCGTGCTCCAGCAGATCGAGCACTTCTTTACCCATTACAAAGACCTGGAAGCCGAGAAATGGGTCCGCGTCGGCACCTGGGGCGACGCCGACGCCGCGCGCCAGATCATCATCGAAGCCATCGAACGCGCCAAGGACAAGGTTCAGGCCTGAGATTTTAAGGCGAATTTTAGGTTCAAGGCGAAGAAATAGATACGAGGGGCAAACCCCTCGTGCTCCCCGTCATGGGCATCATGGTGCATCAACGCGCCGTCGCTTCTTGCCGCGCAGCGAATATAATAGCCTGCGGCGCCGAGAAATAGCGCACAGGTCGAACCATGCGCCACGACGACAATGACGGGGTCTGGGGCCCATGGCCCCAGGTCTATCCTCTTGTCTCAACCTTTGATTTTTATCTGATTTTCCAACTACTCAATCGCCCGCCACCGTCAGCCCATCCACCCGCAGCGTCGGCACGTTCACCGCGCGATGCCATTCCAGATCGTTAGCGGGGGTCAAAGCCGCGAAGATGTCGATCAGATTGCCGGCGATGGTAAATTCCGCGACGGGTTCGGTGATTTCGCCGTTCACGATGCGATAGCCTGACGCGCCCCGGCTGTAGTCGCCGGTGACGCCGTTGACGCCCTGGCCGATCAATTCGGTCACATAGATCCCTTCGGCGATGTCGGCCATCAGTTCGCCGGGACTGAGCGGGCCGGGTTCGAGGTGCAGGTTGGTGGCAGAGACGCCGGGCGCGCCGCTGCTGCCACGGGCCGCATGTCCGGTGGGGGTAAGGCCGAGTTGGCGGGCCGAGGCGCTATCCATAAGCCAGGTCGTGATGCGGCCGTTTTCAACCAGGTTGCGCCGGCTTGTGGGCAGTCCCTCGCCGTCGAACGGGCGGGAGCGCAGGCCGCGCCTGCGGTGGGGGTCATCGGTTATGGTGATGGCGCTGTCGAACAATTGCTGGTCTTCGCGGCCAAGCAGAAAGCTGGCGCGCCGGGCGATGGCATTGCCAGACATGGCGCCCAGCAGGTGCCCGATCAGCGTCCCGCTGACGCGCGGGTCGAACACTATGGCGACGCGGCCGCTTTTCACGCGCGCCGGATTGACGCGGGCCACGGCACGTTTTGCGGCCAGCGCGCCGATGTCCTGCGGCGGGGGCAGGTCTTCGCCGTGGCGGGTGCTGCGCCAGGCGTAATCGCGCTGCATTGTGCCCCCTTCGCCCGCCACGACGCTGACACTCAGGCTGTGGCTGGTCGCGGAATAGGCCCCGGCGAAGCCATGGCTGGTCGCCAGCGCCATGATCGAGCGGCCCGCGCTGGCGCCGCCGCCTTCGCTGTTGGTCACCCCCGCGACGGCCCGCGCGGCGTCCTCGGCCTCCTCTGCCTGCGCTCGCAAGGCCTGTGGTTTCGGCTCTGCGGGATCGAGGATGTCGAGTTCGGGGGCTGGGCCGCGCATCAACATTTCTGCCGGGGCCAGCCCGGCATAGGGGTCCTGCGGCGCGGCGCGGGCCATGGCCACGGCGCGGGCAGCCAGTTCATCGAGCGCGCCATCGCTGAGGTCGGACGAGCCGATGCTGGCCGAGCGGGTGCCGACGAAGACGCGCAGCCCGATATGTTCGCTTTCGGAACGCTCGACGTCTTCCAACCGGCCCAGGCGGACCGAGACGCTTTCGGAGGCGTTGGCGAGATAGACGGCATCGGCGGCATCGCCACCAGCGCGGCTGGCCCGCGCGACCAGGGCTTCGGCCCGTTCCTGCGCGTCGTGAAGGCTGAGCATGATAAAAATGCAACTCCCAGACCCACGCGGAAGCGCGGTCAGGCGGCTCTATACCCCGCCGTGCCCAGCGTGCAATCGTGGCAGGCGCCGCTTGCGTCCTGCTTGTGTCAGGAAAATGCGGTGCCCAGTAGACGGAAGGCACCGGTGATGGCGAAGGGCAGGCCGATGGCCAGGCTCCACAGCAGCAACTGGTCGCGGCGGAATGCGCGCGCCAGCGCCGGATCGGCAGCCTGGGCGGCATCCAGCCGGTTCCAGCGCCGTTCGAACCGGCGACACGAGGGAATGATCGCCGCCACCAGGATAATCAGCGCGAGATAGGGCAGCAACGAGCCGCCTTCGGTCTTGAGCGCGTCCATCGTCACGAAAATTTGCAGCGCGGTATAGACCAGCAAGGCATAGGCGATGGTGTCGCTCATCCGTTTGCCCCAATCGATCGGCCTGGCCGTGCGCGCAACGCGATGCCGAGGTGCAGTACCTGCGATTTCAGCAGTCACACCGTCACTGGCCTTCACAGTGGCAAGAGCGACTTCGACTTCAACCTCCTGCCACGTCCGGGCCATCGGCTGTCTCCCTTTTTTGTTATTCGTAACGAGTATTAGACCACCAATCGCGCAGCCAATCAAGCGCGGCTTCAGGCGGCGTCGCCACGATCGGACGAAGTGAACCTTTGCGTGCCTATACTGCGGGGTGAAAATTTTTACCCATGCAAAAGCCCTGCCAGTTTGGTATGCGCGCGGGCATCGCTGAATGAACTCGTAAAATGGCTGAAATTATGTCGGATACCATCGATCTTGCGCCTTCCCCTGCCGGGGTATCGACTCACCCGCCGCTCACCGGTGGACTGGAAGTGGTTTCGATCGCCAAAAGCTATGACAAGCGCGCGGTCCTGACGGACATTTCGCTGTCAGTGGGCAAGGGCGAAGTGCTCGGCCTGCTGGGGCCGAATGGAGCGGGCAAAACGACCTGTTTCTATTCGATCATGGGTTTGGTCCGGCCCGATTCGGGACGAATCCTGCTGGACGGGATCGATATTACCCATCTGCCGATGTACCGCCGGGCAATTCTCGGCCTGGGCTACCTGCCGCAGGAAACCTCGATCTTTCGCGGCATGACCGTCGAGCAGAACATCAATTGCGTGCTCGAATTGAGCGAACCCGACCAGTCCGTACGCGCTGATGAACTGGAGCGGCTGCTGAGCGAATTCGGCCTGGTCAAACTGCGCTACAGTGCGGCGATGGCCTTGTCGGGCGGAGAACGTCGGCGCTGCGAGATTGCCCGTGCCCTGGCGGCGCGGCCTTCGATCATGCTGCTGGATGAGCCTTTTGCCGGGATCGATCCCTTGTCGATCGGCGATATTCGCCACCTCGTGCTCGATCTTCGGGATCGCGGCATCGGCGTGCTGATCACCGACCACAACGTCCGCGAGACGCTGGATATCGTCGATCGGGCCTGCATCATCTATGGCGGACAAGTGCTGTTTGCGGGCAGTCCCGAAGCCCTGGTCGCCGACGAAAATGTTCGCCGGCTGTATCTGGGCGAGGGCTTCACGCTTTGAATCCAACTATTTCTCGGAACTAAGCGATGGCGTTGGGGCCACGGCTGGATATTCGGCAGTCCCAGTCGCTGGTGATGACGCCGCAATTGCAGCAGGCGATCAAGCTGCTGACGCTGTCCAACCTGGAGATCGAAAGCTTCATTGGCGAAGCGATCGAAAGCAATCCCTTGCTCGAAATCGAGCAGACTGGACGACCCGCGCGTATCGACGCCGCGCCCGACCAACGTCGCACGTCGTTGGAAAATTCGCCCTGCGACCAGTTGATCGGCGAGGGGCGCGGGGCCGAGGATCGTCCGCTCGACATCGATGCCGGAACGCTCGATAGCGACCGGGACACTGGCGATGTGGCTGGTGGTAACAGCGAATCTGCAAGCTTCGGGCATTCGGACGGCGACAGCGGCAGTCACCAGAACGGGGCCTTCGAAGGCGAAGCCGAGTTCGGTTCGAGCGAAGCCGCACCCGGCATCGACAATCAGGCGCAGGCCGCTCGCACCCTGGCCCAGCATCTCCACGCCCAGATCGGCGCCGTGGGCCGCAATCCGTTGCAGATTTTCATCGCCCGCGCCTTGATCGACCATCTGGATGAGGCCGGGTACCTGACCATAAACCTCAGCGAATTTGCCGCTGATCTCGATATCACGCCGACTGCGGCGAACGCGGCGCTGGCGCTGGTCCAAACGTTGGATCCGACCGGGGTTGGCGCGCGCACCCTCTCGGAATGCATCTCGTTGCAGGCTCGAGAGGCCAATCGCTATGATCCGGCGATGGCGCGGTTGCTGCACAATCTGGAACTGGTTGCACATGGCGACTTTGCCCGGCTGCGGCGGATTTGCGGCGTCGATCGCGAAGATCTCGGCGATATGCTGGCGGAATTGCGGCGTTACGATCCCAAGCCGGGGTTGCGGTTCGGCGGCGGCGGCGGCGAAGCGATCGTGCCCGACATCCTGCTGTCGGCCAGCGCGGATGGCGGCTGGAATATCGCCATCAACCAGGCCACGCTGCCCCGGCTGATCGTCAATCGCAGCTATTATCTGGAGATGCGCGGGGCCAGCAGCGACAAATCGTCGCGGAGCTGGCTGTCCGAGCGACTGGCCGATGCCACCTGGCTGGTCAAGGCATTGGACCAGCGCCAAAAGACCATTCTCAAGGTCACCGAGGAATTGGTTCGCCAGCAGGACGGGTTTTTTCGCCACGGCGTCGGCCAGCTCAAACCGCTGACACTGCGCACGGTCGCCGACATTATCGGCATGCACGAATCGACGGTGAGCCGGGTGACCTCTAACAAATATCTGATGTGCGACCGCGGGGTCTTCGAGCTGAAATATTTCTTTACCTCGGGCGTGGCCAATTCGGAAGGCGATGGATCGGTGTCGGCCGAAGCCGTCAAAGCCGAAATCCGCCATTTGATCGAAGCCGAAAATCCTCGGACGATCTTGTCCGACGACGCTCTGGTTACGCTGTTGAACGAAAAAGGCTTCGATCTCGCCCGCCGCACCGTGGCCAAATATCGCGAGGCGATCGGATTGGGCAGTTCCGTCCAGCGCCGCCGCGAGAAACTGTTGGCGAGCATGGCGTAGAGCGTCGTGCCGTTAATCTGAATCTCCAACCAAACCCTTCTACCCTGAGCATGTCGAAGGGCTGTCCTTCTTTCTTTGGGCCGGGCGCGGCGCACGAAGAAAAGGACAGTGCTTCGACAAGCTCAGCATGGACGGGTTGCGGTATAAATTTAGCGACGTTGCCCTACCCCAGCAACTCCCGCGCGCGCAGGCGCCAAGCTTCGGCCAGCACCGGCAGCGCGGCAAGGTCGCGCAAGGTTGCGGGCTCGCGCCGGGATTTATCGCCGATCAGGACGGCAAACAACTGGGCCAGCGGCCATTCCGCCAGGCCACGTTCGACCAGCGTCAGGCGGTCGCCCGCAGCGGCATGGCCAGGTTCCAGCACGCGGTAATACCAGCCTGCACGCCCGGTTTGAACGACCTGGGCGGTCAGCTTTGCGACGCCGAAGCGGTGCGCCAGTTTCCAGCAGGGTTGGCGGCCGTGACTGACTTCGATCAGCGCGGTGCCCAGACGGAACCGGTCGCCCAGCCACACCGTTTCCTCGGTGAAGCCCAGCGTCGATACATTCTCGCCAAATCCGCCGGGTTGTGCCAGCAGCGGATGATCGCCTAGTTCGTGCCGCCAGAACGAGTAATGGTCGAAGGGATAGTGGTGCAGCGCCTTGTCCGGGCCGCCGTGAAACACGCGGTTCGCCTGGTCGTCCCCGGAAAGGCCCAGCGGCGTAATCGCCACCGCACCGGAGACGGGCGATTTGGCGATGGCGCTCCATTCGTAAGGGCCGCGAAAGACCTTGGCCTGCCCAGTCAGCAGCGCGAGCACTTCGCTTTCGGGGCTATTGGGGCTTTCGGTCTGTTGCGCGAGCATGGCCTTGAATGCTCGCGATGCAATGCGCTGGCAAGAACCTTTACGCGTCCAGCTCGACATCCCAATAGAGCCAGTCGCGCCAGGTTTCATGCAAATGGTTCGGCGGAAAGGCGCGACCGCGTTCCTGCAATTGCCAGTTGGTCGGGCGGATCGGTTCGACCAGCAGCGGCATTTTAGCCTGGCGCGGGGTGCGTCCACCCTTGCGCATGTTGCATGGCGCGCAGGCGGTGGCGACATTTTCCCAACTGGTGCGCCCGCCCAACCGGCGCGGGATGACGTGATCGAAGGTCAATTGCTGCGGCGACCCGCAATATTGGCAAGCAAAGCGATCGCGCAGGAACAGGTTGAACCGGGTGAAGGCGGGGAATTCCGACGGCTTCACGAATTGCCTCAGCGCAATTACCGACGGCAATTGCATCTGCATATTGGGCGAATGCACTTCGCGATCATAGCTGGCGACGATGTCGACCCGTTCCAGGAACACCGCCTTGATCGCGGTCTGCCACGGCCATAGGCTCAGCGGATAATAGGACAGCGGCGTGTAATCGGCGTTGAGTACCAGCGCGGGGCAATTGTCCAAATGCCGGGTCGAGCCGCCCGGATGGCTGCCTTGTCCTGCGCTGCGGGCCTCTGCCGCGCGCTCGATCAGCTCGGCCTTGAGCATAGCCTCCCATGGCAATGACAAATGACGGTTTGACGACAATGCATGCCGGGAGCATCAACACGGCAAAGGCGCCTGCGTCAAGATGGTGGTGATAGAATCCACAGTCGCGAGCCTGTCTCGATTTCTCGGGCTTGCAGTCGGAAAAAACCGATTCCCACTTTCCGGCGTCATGCTCTAAGGGCAGCGCCATGTCCGAAATGTTCACGATCAGCCTGCCCGATGGTTCCACGCGCGCGATGCCGGCGGGTTCGACTCCCGCCGATGTTGCGGCAGCGATCGGCCCCGGCCTGGCCAAGGCGGCGCTGGCGGCGCGGGTCGATGGCGCGTTGGTCGATCTGGCGACGCCGTTTACCGGCGATAGCACGCTGGCGCTGGTGACCGTGAAAGACGAGGCCGATGCGCTCGATCTGGCCCGCCACGATTACGCGCATGTCCTGGCCGAAGCGGTGCAGGCGCTGTTTCCCGGCACCCAGATCACCTTTGGGCCATCGACCGAGGATGGCTTTTATTACGATTTCGCGCCGCAAACCCCGTTTACGGAAGAGGATTTGCCCGCGATCGAGGCAAAGATGCGCGCAATCATCGCCGCCAACAAGCCGCTGCGCCGCGAGATCGTCAGCCGTGAGGAATTGATCGCGCGCTGGCAGAGCCAAGGCGAAAGCTTCAAGGCGGAATGGGCCGCCGAGCTATCCGATGCGGACGAACTGACCGTCTATTGGTCGGGCGACGATTGGGCGGATATGTGCCGGGGGCCGCATCTGCCCTCGACCGGCAAGCTCGATCCGGCGGCGTTCAAGCTGACGCGGGTGTCGGGGGCCTATTGGCGCGGCGACCAGAATAACGCCATGCTCAGCCGGATTTACGGCACCGGCTGGCTCAACAGGAAACAGCTCGACGCGCATCTGCTGCGGCTGGAAGAAGCGGCGAAGCGCGATCACCGCAAGCTGGGCGCGGAGATGGACTTGTTCCACCTCCAGGCCGAAGCGCATGGCAGCATTTTCTGGCATCCCAAGGGCTACATGATCTGGCGGCAGTTGGAGGCCTATATGCGCCGCAGGCTGGATGCGGCGGGCTATGTCGAGGTGAAAACGCCGCAGATCATGGACGCGCGGCAGTGGGAACAGTCGGGCCATTGGGGTAAATACCGCGAGAATATGTTCGTGGTGCCCGATGAGATTCCCCGTGGTGGAGAAGATGGGGATGGCGAAGACGACGGCCCGGTCTTGACCGGCGACGCCGATCTGATGGCGATCAAACCGATGAATTGCCCCGCGCATGTGCTGATTTTCCGCCAGGGCATCACCAGCTATCGCGAATTGCCGATCCGCATGGCCGAATTCGGCTGCTGCCACCGCAACGAACCGCATGGCGCGCTGCACGGGCTGATGCGGGTGCGCCAATTCACCCAGGACGATGCCCATATCTTCGTGCGCGAGGATCAACTGGTCGGTGAGGTTGCGGATTTCTGCGACCTGCTCGATACCGTCTACCGCGATCTCGGATTCACCGAATATGCCATCAAGCTGGCGCTGCGCCCCGAAAAACGCTTTGGCAGCGACGCGATGTGGGACTGGTCCGAACAATCGATGCGCGATGCCGTCGCCGCCACCGGGCGCAATACGCCAGAATGGGGCTGGGAAGAATTGCCGGGAGAAGGCGCGTTCTATGCCCCCAAGCTGGAATTCCATCTCACCGATGCGATCGGTCGTACGTGGCAAGTCGGCACGATCCAGACTGATACGGTTTTGCCCGAACGGCTGGATGCGACGTATATCGGCGAGGATGGCGAAAAGCATCGCCCGGTGATGCTGCACCGCGCCATTTTAGGCAGTTTCGAACGCTTTATCGGCATTTTGATCGAGCATTACGCGGGCAAATTGCCGGTCTGGCTGGCCCCGGTGCAGGCGGTCGTCGCGACGATTGTGTCCGATGCCGACGATTATGCCAGCGACGTTGCCGGGCAACTGAAAAAGGCCGGGATTCGCTGCGAAACCGACCTGCGCAATGAAAAGATCAATTACAAGGTGCGCGAACACTCGCTGGCCAAGGTGCCGCATCTGCTGGTGGTGGGCAAGCGCGAGGCCGAGGAAGGCACCGTCGCCATCCGCACGCTGGGCCAGGCGCAACAGCGCGTGATGTCGCTGGACGACGCCATCGCCCTGCTCAAGGCCGAAGCGACCCCGCCCGATTTGCGCGGCTGACGGCGTTTTGCTTATCGAATATTGCGCTGCTACCGCCGGTAAATCGGCGTTTATGCCATTCCCGGTTGCAATATTCGCTGCATGGCGTCATTTAAAAATGAGCGTGTCTCTCGCTCTGGCTGGGGGTAGTTGATTCGCGTTTCGGGAAATGGTGTGGCAGGCAGGTCGTCGCAAGTCGGCCAGATTTTGTTGCCAGCCATTCAGAAATTCAGCCCCGTCAGATGCGGGGAATCGGCTTTATGCGGGATAAATTATCGATGGGATTTCCACAGCCTCAAGGGCTCTATGACAGCCGTAACGAACATGATTCCTGTGGTGTGGGCTTTGTCGCGCATATCAAGGGGACGAAAAGTCACGCTATCATCACCCAGGCGCTGGAGATTCTCAAAAACCTCGATCATCGCGGAGCGGTAGGCGCCGACCCGCTGCTGGGCGATGGCGCGGGGATCCTGATCCAGCTTCCCGACGCGCTGTTTCGCGACTGGGCGGATGGCGCGGGACTGACGCTGCCCGCGCCGGGCGAATATGCCGTGGCGATGTGTTTCCTGCCGCAGGATGAGGTTGCCCGCGATTTCGTGGTTCGCACGTTCGAGAAATTCATCGCCAAGGAAGGCCAGTCGCTGATCGGCTGGCGCGATGTGCCGGTGACGCACGATGGCCTGGGCAAGGCGGTGCTCGCTTCGATGCCGGTCGTCCGCCAGTGTTTCGTGGCGCGCGGCCCCAACTGCGCCGACCAGGATGCGTTCGAGCGCAAGATCCTGTCGATCCGCAAGCAGACCCAGAACCCGCTGGAAGAACTGGCCGAAAAGCATGGCATCCCGGGGCTGACCGAGCTGTACATGCCCAGCTTTTCGACGCGCACCATCGTCTACAAGGGGCTGTTGCTGGCAACCCAGGTCGGCGGTTTCTATGACGATCTGCGCGACCCGCGCTGTGTTTCGGCATTGGGGCTGGTCCACCAGCGGTTTTCGACCAACACTTTCCCCAGCTGGCGGCTGGCGCATCCCTATCGTTTCATCGCCCATAATGGTGAGATCAACACCGTGCGCGGCAACGTCAACTGGATGAATGCCCGCCGCCGGACGATGGAATCCGAATTGCTCGGGTCCGACCTCGACAAGATGTGGCCGCTGATCCCGTATGGCCAGTCGGACACCGCTTGCCTCGACAATGCGCTCGAACTGCTGCTGGCCGGCGGTTACAGCCTGGCGCATGCGGTGATGATGCTGATCCCGGAGGCCTGGGCAGGCAATCCAACGATGGATGCGCAGATTCGCGCGTTCTACGAATATCACGCCGCACTGATGGAACCGTGGGATGGGCCAGCGGCGGTCGCCTTTACCGATGGCCGCCAGATTGGCGCGACGCTGGACCGCAATGGCCTGCGGCCTGCGCGTTTCCTGGTCACCGACAGCGATCTGGTGGTGATGGCCTCCGAAAGCGGCGTGCTGCCGTTCAAGGAAGACAATATCGTGCGCAAATGGCGGTTGCAGCCGGGCCGCATGCTGCTGATCGACCTCGAAGAAGGCCGCATCATCGAGGATGAGGAAATCAAGGCGCAACTGGCTGGCGACCAGCCTTACGCCAAGTGGCTGAAGGAAGCGCAGTATAATCTCAAGGACCTGGACGCGGTCGAGCCCGAGCAGATGCCGGTGGAACTCGCGCATCTCCATGCCAAATCCGGGCTGCTGACCCGTCAGCAGGCGTTCGGTTTCACTCAGGAAGACATCTCGCGCTTTCTGGAGCCGATGGCGGTGATGGGCGAGGATCCGATCGGGTCGATGGGCACCGACACCCCGATTGCGGTGCTGTCGAGGCGTCCGCGGCTGCTGTATGATTATTTCAAGCAGAACTTTGCCCAGGTGACCAACCCGCCGATCGATCCGATCCGCGAGGAACTGGTGATGAGCCTGGTCAGCATGATCGGACCGCGCCCGAATTTGCTGGGGCACGACGCGGGCAGTCACAAACGGCTGGAAGTCGATCAGCCGATCCTGACCAACGCCGATATCGCCAAGATCCGCTCGGTCGAGGCGGCGCTGGATGGGGCATTTCGCACCCATACCATCGACATGACCTGGGACGCGGCCGCAGGCGCCGACGGGTTGGCGCAAGCGATCAAGGAAATGTGCTGGCTCTCGACCGAGGCGGTGCTGGCTGACAAGAACATCCTGATCCTGTCCGATCGCGCGCAGTCGGCGGAACGCATCCCGATGCCGGCGGCACTGGCGACGGCGGCAGTGCATCACCACCTCGTGCGGCAGGGGCTGCGGATGCAGGCCGGGCTGGTCGTGGAAACCGGCGAAGCGCGCGAAGTGCATCATTTCTGCGTGCTGGCGGGCTATGGTGCGGAGGCGATCAATCCCTATGTCGCGCTGGAGACGCTGGAAGCGATCCGCGTCGCCAAATACCCCGAACTTACCCCCTACGACGTCGAGAAAAATTACATCAAGGCGGTCGGCAAAGGCATCCTCAAGGTCATGTCCAAGATGGGCATCTCGACCTATCAATCCTATTGCGGCGCGCAGATTTTCGACGCCGTCGGTCTGTCGAGCAAGTTCATCCAGGATTATTTCACCGGCACCGCAACCACTATCGAAGGCGTCGGCATCATCGAAGTGGCGCAGGAAACCGTGCGCCGCCATGCCGGTGCCTATGGCGACAACCCGATCTACCAGACCATGCTCGACGTGGGCGGCATGTACGGCTTGCGCCTGCGCGGCGAAGAACATGCCTGGACCGCAGCCAGCGTGGCCAGCCTGCAACATGCGGTACGCGGCAATATCCCAGCCAAATACCGCGAATTTGCGCAATCGATCAACGACCAGTCGCAGCGGATGTTGACCATTCGCGGGCTGATGAAATTCAAACCGGCGGAGCAGCCGCTCGATCTTTCCGAGGTCGAGCCCGCCAGCGAGATCGTCAAGAAATTCGCCACCGGCGCGATGAGTTTCGGTTCGATCAGCCGCGAGGCGCATACCACGCTGGCGATCGCGATGAACCGGATCGGCGGCAAGTCGAACACTGGCGAGGGCGGCGAAGAATCCGATCGTTTCGTGACATTGCCCAATGGCGATTCGATGCGCTCGGCGATCAAGCAGGTGGCCAGCGGGCGTTTTGGCGTCACCGCCGAATATCTGGTCAATGCCGACGATATCCAGATCAAGATGGCGCAAGGTGCAAAGCCGGGCGAGGGCGGGCAACTGCCCGGCGACAAGGTTGACAAGAACATCGCCAAGGTGCGCCATTCCACGCCGGGCGTCGGGTTGATTTCGCCGCCGCCGCATCACGATATCTATTCGATCGAGGATCTGGCGCAACTGATCCATGACCTGAAAAACGTCAACACGCGGGCGCGCATCTCGGTCAAGCTGGTGTCCGAAGTCGGCGTCGGTACCGTGGCGGCGGGCGTATCGAAGGCGCGCGCCGATCATGTCACGATTGCCGGTTATGAAGGTGGCACCGGCGCATCGCCGCTGACGTCTTTGACCCATGCGGGCAGCCCGTGGGAAATCGGCCTGGCCGAAACCCAGCAGACGCTGCTGCTTAACAATCTGCGCAGCCGCATCGCGGTGCAGGCCGATGGCGGCATCCGCACCGGGCGCGATGTCGCGGTCGCGGCGCTGCTGGGTGCGGACGAGTTCGGCTTTGCCACCGCGCCGTTGATCGCGGCGGGCTGCATCATGATGCGCAAATGCCACCTCAACACCTGTCCGGTGGGCGTGGCGACGCAGAACCCGGTGCTGCGCGCGCGCTTCACCGGCCAGCCCGAACACGTCATCAATTATTTCTTCTTCGTCGCCGAGGAATTGCGGGCGATCATGGCGGAAATGGGCTTCCGCACGCTGGCCGAGATGACCGGCCGTGTCGACCGGCTCGATGCTGCCCACGCGCTCCACCACTGGAAGGCGCAGGGTATCGATCTCTCGCGCCTGCTCCATCAGGTGCCGCTGGGTGAAAGTCCGTCGCTGGGCTGGAGCACTTTGCAGGATCACGGGCTGGACGGCGCGCTGGACAACGACCTGATCGCGGCTGCGGCCTCGGCGTTGGACAAGCGCGAGCCGGTGCTGGTCGAGCGCCCGGTGCGCAACGTCAATCGCGCCGTCGGCGCCATGCTCTCGGGCGAAGTGGCGCGGCGCTATGGTCATACCGGTCTGCCCGACAACACCATAAAACTGCGCCTGACCGGGGTTGCCGGGCAAAGCTTCGGCGCGTTCCTGGCGCATGGCGTGACTCTGGAATTGACCGGCGATGCTAACGACTATGTCGGCAAGGGGCTGTCGGGCGGACGCGTGATCGTGCGCCAGCCGGGCCATGTCTCACGCGAACCGACCGAGAACATCATCGTCGGCAACACTGTGCTCTATGGCGCCATCGCGGGTGAGGCCTATTTCAACGGCGTCGCGGGTGAGCGTTTTGCCGTGCGGAACTCGGGTGCCGTCGCGGTGGTCGAGGGCACCGGCGATCATGGCTGCGAATATATGACCGGCGGCGTGGTCGCGGTGCTGGGGCGGACCGGGCGCAATTTTGCCGCAGGGATGTCCGGCGGGGTGGCCTATGTCTATGATGAGGCTAGGGATTTTGCCCAGCTTTGCAATAAGGCTATGGTCGATTTGCTGCCCGTTGCCGTCGATCGCGACGAGGATGAAGGAGCGGGCCGACCGCAGCAGCGCACCCATGGTGTGCATGATGCGGGCATGGGCGACATGCTGCGCCACGATGCCGAACGGCTGCGCATCCTGCTCGAACGCCACCATCTCCATACCGGCAGCCGCCGTGCGCGCGCCTTGCTGGATGATTGGAGCGCGGCACTGGGCAAATTCATCAAAGTCATGCCGCGCGATTACGCCCGCGCGCTCAAACAACTAGAGGCCGAGCGGGTCGAAGCCGCGTCTGTTGCCGCGGAATAATCAAGGATAACGACGCCCATGGGCAAGGAAACCGGTTTTCTCGAAATCGAGCGCCAGGATCGCAGCTATGCCGACCCGGCGGAACGGCTGAAGCATTACAAGGAATTTGCGATTCCGCACGGGACAGGCGCGTTGCAGGCGCAGGCCTCGCGCTGCATGAATTGCGGGATTCCCTATTGTCATACCGGTTGCCCGGTGAACAACATGATCCCCGACTGGAACCACCTGACTTACGAAGGCAACTGGCGCACCGCGCTGGAATCATTGCATTCGACTAACAATTTCCCCGAATTCACCGGCCGGATCTGCCCCGCCCCGTGTGAGGCGTCTTGCACGCTGAACATTGACGATGCGCCGGTGACGATCAAATCGATCGAATGCGCGATCGTCGACCGCGGCTGGCAGGAAGGCTGGATCGCGCCGCAGCCCCCCGCACAGCGCAGCGGCAAGACCGTCGCGGTGGTCGGTTCGGGTCCGGCTGGCATGGCCTGCGCGCAGCAATTGGCGCGCGCCGGTCATTCGGTGACGTTGTTCGAAAAGAACGACCGCGTGGGCGGCCTGCTGCGTTACGGCATCCCCGATTTCAAGATGGAAAAGCACCTGATCAACCGCCGCATAGTCCAGATGGAGGCCGAAGGCGTGCAGTTCCGCACCTCGGTCGAGGTCGGTGTGACCATCTCTCTGGCGAGTTTGCGCGAAAATTTCGACATGATCGTGCTGTCAGGCGGCGCAGAAGAACCGCGCAAGCTGGATATTCCCGGCGCCGAATTGCCCGGCGTGCGGATGGCGATGGAATTCCTGACCCAGCAGAACAAGCGCAACGCCGGCGACGATGAATTGCGCGCCGCGCCGCGCGGATCGCTGACCGCGACGGGCAAGCATGTCATCGTCATCGGCGGCGGCGACACCGGATCGGACTGCGTCGGCACCTCGAACCGGCAAGGCGCGGCATCGGTCACCCAGCTCGAAATCATGCCCAAGCCGCCGGAAAAAGAAGACAAGGCACTGAGCTGGCCAAACTGGCCGTTAAAGCTGCGCACCTCGTCCAGCCACGAAGAAGGCGTCGCCCGCGACTGGGCGATCCTGACCAAGCGCGTGATCGGCGCGAACGACGTCACTGGCCTCGAATGCGTCCGCGTCGAATGGATCGGCGGCCAGATGCACGAAATCGCAGGCAGCGAATTCACCTTGGCTGCCGACCTGATCCTGCTCGCCATGGGCTTCGTCGGGCCGCAGAAGCAAGGTCTGCTCGATCAGGCCGGATTGATGCTGGACGCGCGCGGCAATGTCGCCGCCAACACCGAAGACTACGCCACCAGCGACCCGCAGATTTTCGCCTGCGGCGACATGCGGCGCGGGCAATCACTGGTCGTCTGGGCCATCCGCGAAGGCCGCCAGGCGGCGCGGGCGGTGGATGCGGCGTTGATGGGGGTTAGTGAACTGCCAAGGTAAGGGCGGGTGGTTCGATAGAGAATCTGGGGCCAGGGGCACAGACCCCGGTCATGTCGGTGCCGCGAGTGGGTTCGACCTTGGGCAATGCCGCAGCGTTATGCGATCATACGCAGGCCGGAAAATGGATAATAGGCCATTATGAAGAATGGGAAGGGCGGTGCAGGTGGAGCTTTTGCGCCGAAAGACGCCCGAGTTCGATTGTACGCTTTCGGACAATATAAATCCCTGCTGTTCGTTAATGGTTTGCCACGAAGTCGAGACGTTGGATCGTTGACTTTGCCCAGCCAATGGCGTTCCGTTGGGATTGACAACAGAAAAAGCCAAAAATAGCCTCTGTTTCATCCTTACTACCGGAAATCACCTCTCGCTAAGGAGCGCGTCCCTCTGGAAAGAATTCGATCCGAGCTGAAGGGTAATGGGAGTTTGCTGGCCGCAGCCGGGATATTGTCGATAGAGGAACGACTCTGGCTGGCGACCGAAGCTGCCGATATCGGATGGTGGGATGTCGAGGAAGGCCATGGCCGTCTGTTCTGGTCGCCGCGCGTGAAAGCGATGTTCGGCATTTCGGCTGACGAACCCGTAACCATGGAAGATTTCTACAGCGGGCTGCACCCAGACGACCACGATCGCGTGGCAGCCGTTTACGCCAGCGCGGCCGATCCAGCACGCCGCGCGCTTTACGAGGTGGAATACCGCACAATCGGGAAAGAGGACGGTGTCGTCCGCTGGGTTGCCGCCAAAGGCCGGGGCGTTTTTGATGAATCCGGCCAGTGTTTGCGGGTGATAGGGACCGCTATCGACATCACTGAACGAAAGCGGGCTGAGGAAGAAAAGCTGGCTCGCCAGCAGGAGGAGGCCGAACTGCGGGAGCAGTTCATCGCCGTGCTCGGGCACGATCTTAAAAGCCCGCTAGCCGCTGTTGCCGCTGGAACCCGGCTTTTGGCACACCATCCCGATCGATCAGCTGAGATCGCCGTGCAGATCCAGCGGAGCATTGCGCGTATGTCCGAGTTGATCGAAAACGTACTCGATTTTGCGCGTGGCCGCCTGGGCGGCGGCTTTGTTACCTCGCGCGATAGCGAGATGCCGATAGAACCTGTTTTGCTGCAGGTCGTTGAAGAAGTTGCGAGCGCGCATCCCGAGCTTGAGGTTGTGGTCGATATCGACTTGCAGGAGCCGGTAAAATGCGATCGCCAGCGCATTGGGCAGCTTCTCTCCAACCTGCTCGGCAATGCCTCCGTCTACGGTCTGTCAACCGCGCCTATTCAGGTGCGAGCCCGTGCG
>JALYHR010000099.1 GCA_030776465.1 Pseudomonadota bacterium | reverse complement strand
GCTCGCAATGACGAACGAGATGGATCAATGCTTGGGGCCCTTGGTATTAGGCACCTTGCGGCGCAGGCGACCCTTCTCCCAGGAACCGTTTGCCCGCGCGCGGCACCGTGGCCCCGCGCACTGCAACCGGGCGTGCCCCGGTGTTGCGGTCGTCGGGACGATTGAGCGTGCCCGTCTCCATCACTTCGCGGATATCGTCGCCGCTCAGCGTTTCGAATTCGAGCATCGCCTTGGCCAGCAGGTGCAGCTTGTCCTCGTTCACCTTGATGATGTCGGTGGCGCGGACATGCGCGGTGTCGATCAGAGCGCGGATTTCGCTGTCGATCAGCTTGTTCGTCTCGTCCGACATCATCAGCCGCTGCGAGCCGCCCATGCCGAGATAGCCGTCCTGCTGGTCTTCGTATTGCAGCGGGCCAAGCTTGTCCGACATGCCCCATTTGGTGACCATGTTGCGGGCCAGGCTGGTGGCGTACTGGATGTCGCCGGACGCGCCTGACGACACCTTGTCATAGCCGAAGATCAGTTCTTCGGCGACGCGGCCACCCATGCTGACCGACAGATTGGCGAGCATCTTGTCGCGGTGGTACGAATAGGAATCGCGTTCGGGCAAGCGCATCACCATGCCCAGCGCACGGCCACGCGGGATGATCGTCGCCTTGTGGATGGGATCGGACGCGGGCTCGTTGATCGAGACGATGGCATGGCCAGCCTCGTGATAGGCGGTCATCTTTTTCTCGTCTTCGGTCATGACCATGGAGCGGCGTTCGGCGCCCATCATGACCTTGTCCTTGGCGTCCTCGAACTCCTGCATCGCCACCAGCCGCTTGTTGCGCCGGGCCGCGAGCAGTGCCGCTTCATTCACCAGATTGGCGAGATCGGCGCCCGAGAAGCCGGGCGTGCCGCGCGCGATCACGCGGGGGATGACGTCAGGAGCCAGCGGCACCTTTTTCATATGCACCGCGAGAATCTTTTCGCGGCCTTCGATGTCGGGGATCGGCACGACCACCTGCCGGTCGAAACGACCGGGACGCAGCAACGCCGGGTCGAGCACGTCGGGGCGGTTTGTGGCGGCGATGATGATGATGCCTTCGTTGGCCTCGAAACCATCCATCTCGACCAGCAACTGGTTCAGCGTCTGCTCGCGCTCGTCGTTGGAATTGCCGAGGCCGTGACCGCGATGGCGGCCAACCGCGTCGATTTCATCGATGAAAACGATGCAGGGCGCGTTTTTCTTGGCCTGTTCAAACATGTCACGCACGCGACTGGCACCGACGCCGACGAACATCTCGACGAAATCCGACCCCGAAATGGTGAAGAACGGCACCCCTGCCTCGCCAGCGATGGCGCGGGCCAGCAAGGTCTTGCCGGTGCCGGGGCTGCCGACCAGCAATGCGCCCTTGGGGATCTGCCCGCCCAGCTTGGAAAAACGGCCCGGATCACGCAGGAACTCGACGATTTCTTCCAGTTCTTCGCGCGCTTCATCGATGCCGGCAACGTCGGCAAAGGTCACCCGCCCCTGACGCTCGGTCAAAAGCTTGGCCTTGCTCTTGCCGAACCCCATCGCGCCCGATCCGCCGCCCTTCTGCACCTGTTTCAGCGCGAAGAAAGCAACGCCCAGGATCAACAGGAACGGCAGCGCCTGCAGGACGACATACATCAGCAGGTTGGGTTCGTCAGCCGCCTTGCCAGCATAGCGCACGCCGTTGTTCTGCAGCAATTGCGGCAGGGTGGTGTCATTGGGAATGGGAATGGTCGAAAACGCATCGCCATCCTTGAAATGGCCGGTAATCTTGGCCTCGCCCACTTGCGCGTCGGCCACGCTGCCTTCTGCCACTTTCGAGCGGAAATCCGAATACTGGATCAAGCCGTTGGTGGTGTCGGTTCGCGCGCTGAACAGCGACACGGCAAAAAACAGCGCCAGAAAGATGCCACCCCACACCAGCAGGCTGCGCATCCACGGATTGCCGGGGGGAGGCTCGTCATTCATGGGACAAAGTTCCTTTCCCGGCCGATGCCGGGTTCCTGTCGGTGACAATGTAAGAGGGTGGCAGTGAATAGCAAGTTGGCCTCGCCTCCCAAATCGTCCATTTACGCCGAGATGCAGCCGAATGCGGTGAATCGAGCAAGTTTCGCGTCAGCCACCACGTAATAACTGCACCCCATAATCGCGCTCGAACAGATAGAGCAACAGCCGCGCCGCTTCGCCGCGTTCGCCGGTCAAGCCGCCGTCTCGCTCGATCAGCAAACGCGCATCATCGTGAGCGATGGCCAGCAATCGGCCGATCTGATCGAGGCTGGCGACGCGAAACGGGGTATCGCCCGATTGCCGCGTGCCCAGCAATTCCCCGCCGCCGCGCAGGCGCAAATCTTCCTCGGCCAGCAGGAAACCATCCTGGGTTTCGCGCATCAAGCTCAGCCGTTCGCGCGCGACGTCGGACAAAATGCCGCCACGCAGCAGCAGGCACACCGATTTTTCCGCGCCGCGCCCCACCCGCCCGCGCAATTGGTGAAGCTGCGCCAGGCCGAAGCGTTCAGCCTGTTCGATCACCATCAGCGTGGCGTTGGGCACATCGACGCCGACCTCGATCACCGTGGTTGCGACCAGCAATTTTGCCTCGCCGTTCGCAAAGCGCGCCATCGCCGCGTCCTTGGCCTCGGGCCGCAACTGGCCGTGGACCAGTACGACATCCGCGCCGAACCGCGACTGTAATTCGGCAAAGCGCGCTTCGGCGGCGGCGATGTCGGCCACTTCGCTATCGCGGACCATCGGGCATACCCAATAGGCCTGGCCGCCCGCCTGCACATGGCGAGAAAGTGCGCCGACGACATCGCCGATCCGGTCCAGCGGCACGACCCGCGTATCGATCGCCTGCCGCCCCGGCGGCAGTTCATCCAGCCGCGATACGTCCATTTCGCCATATTGCGCCAATGTCAGCGTGCGCGGGATCGGCGTGGCCGTCATCGCCAGGCAATGCGGCGTGCGGCGGCCCTTTTGGGTCAACAACAACCGTTGCGACACGCCAAAGCGGTGTTGTTCATCGATGACCGCCAGCGCCAAATTGCGATAGGTCACGCTGTCCTGAAAGATCGCGTGAGTGCCGATGACGATGTCGATGCTGCCATCCTGAAGCCCCATCAGCGTCGCCTCACGCGCGCGGCCCTTATCGCGGCCGGTCAGCAACGCGAGATTGACCCCGGTGCCCGAAAGCAGCCGCGACAGCGTGTCATAATGCTGCCGCGCCAGGATTTCGGTGGGGGCCAGCAGCGCCGCCTGTGCCCCCGCCTCCACCGCTATCAGCATCGCCGACAAGGCGACCACGGTCTTGCCCGAGCCGACATCGCCTTGCAGCAGGCGCAGCATCGGCGATTCCTGCACAAGGTCGCCTTCGATCTCGGCGATGGAACGCCGCTGCGCTCCGGTCAGCGCAAACGGCAATTGCATCATCGCCCGCAGGCGTCCGTCGCCTTGCAGCGGCGTACCGCGCCGCGCTTTTCCCGCCGCGCGCACCAGCATCAGCGCCAGCGCATTGGCGAGCAATTCATCATAGGCCAGCCGGTCGCGCGCAGCCCCATGTTCGGCGCGGTGCGCCAGCCTCAAAGCCTCGTGCCAGTCGGGCCATTGCATTTTCGCCAGCAATCCCGGCTCGATCCATTCGGGCAGCACCGGCAATGTGGCCAGCGCCTGCGCGATCAGCGCGGCCAGACGCCCCTGGGTGAGGCCCGCGACCAGGGGATAGACCGGCTCGATCAACTGGCCCAGCGCGGCGCCGCTTTCCTCGGCGATGTGGTCGGGATGGACGATCTGGAGCGACTGGCCGTATTGGTCGAGACGGCCCGCGACCCAGCGCGTTTCGCCCAGCGGCAATTGCCTTTTGCCGAGACCGCCGCTGCGTCCGAAAAAAGTGACCGCGCAGATATTGCCTGCCGCATCGCTGGCCAGCACCCTAAATGGCCCGCGCCCGGCGCTGCTGCGGTATTCCACCGGGGTCAGCGCCACGACGATCTGTTCGCCGACATTGGCATCGTCGAGATCGGCGACTGCCCGGCGGCTGACGAAGCGGTCGGGCAGGTGATAGGCAAGGTCGCGCAGCCGGGTCAGCCCCAGCTTTTGCAGCGGCCGCGCCAGCCCCGCGCCCACGCCTTTCAGTCCGGCGGTTTCGGTGAACAGCGGGTTGAGGAGTTCCGGGCGCATGGCGGGTTCATAGCCTGTGCGGCTGAATTGGCCAGAGGGGCGACTTCTTCTCCCCGCCCGCATGAAGAGGCCCGGTTCCATCCCCGAAACGGGGAGGAATAACGGCGCTCGCTGCCGAAGGGGAACTCTGTCGCGCCTTCACCACCGTTGAACTGCGCCGCAGGCTGGCCTAGCGCCACGCCATGGAGACCAACATCGAATCGCGCCTGCGCCGCCTCAAGTTCCGCGCCTGGCATCGCGGCACGCGCGAGGCGGATTACATGATCGGCTGCTATTTCGACCGCTTTCACCATGAATGGGGCGAACCCGAACTGGTGTGGTTCGAAACGCTGATCGAGGAAGAAGACGTCGATATCATGGCATGGGCGCTGGGCACTTTGTCCGTCCCCGATGAATACGCCGGGCCGTTGATGGCGCGTATGCAATTGCTCGATTACGTCATTATTCCCATCTGACTCGCCACCGAGCGTGTCCTGTTCTAAGGGCCGCCGTCAACCCTCCCCTCGCTCGCCGACCGGCGCGCGGGGCCATTGCCTATGGCGAGCCGCTTAAATCCATGCCCGATTTTGCCCGTATTCTGTCGTCCAGACAACCGCTGACGCTGGCCTCGATCGCGCGCGGCAGCCAGCCGCTGGTGATGGCCGATCTGGCCCGCGCTGCCGCCAACACATCGGGACGCGCGGTGTTCATCGCGCCCGACGATGCCGCGATGCGCGCGATTGTCGAGGCCGCTCATTACTTCGCCCCCGAGCTGGAACTGATCGATTTTCCCGCATGGGACTGCCTGCCTTACGACCGCGCCAGCCCGGCGCTCGCCATATCATCGGCACGATTGTCGGCGCTGCATCGGTTGCAGGCGCCAAGCGACAGGCCAAAGCTGCTGGTCACCACGATCAACGCCGTCCTGCAGCGCATGCTGACCCCGTTCCGCATCCGCGAATCGCTGCGATTGCTCAAACCGGGGATGGAAATCGGTCGCGAAAGCCTGATCGCGCTGCTGCATCGCCAGGGCTATGCGCGCACTGACACCGTGGCCGATGCCGGTGAATATGCGGTGCGCGGGGCGATATTCGACATTCATCCATCGGGACTGGAAGGCGGGCTGCGGCTCGATTTCTTCGGCGACGAGATCGAACAATTGCGGCTGTTCGACCCCGGCACCCAGCGTTCAACCGGCCCCGTTGATCAGCACCTGCTGCTGCCCGCCAGCGAAGCGCTGCTCGACGATGACAGCGTCAAGCGGTTCCGCAGCCGTTATCGCGAGTTGTTCGGCGCCAATGCCACCAATGATCCGCTATATCAGGCGGTCAGCGACGGTCGGCGGCTGGCCGGGATCGAGCATTGGCTGCCGTTGTTCGAAGATCGCGTGGCAACGCTGTTCGATCATCTGTCGCCCGCCGACGTGCTGGTCATCGACAATGCCGCGCTCGGTGCCGCTGAGGAACGGCTGGCCGACATCGCCGATTACCATGCTGCACGCACCGAAACCTCGGGCAAAAAACCGGGCAGCTATCGACCATTGGCCGCCGACGCGCTGTATCTGACCCGCGCCGAATTCGATGCTGCGCTGACCGGCTGGCCGATCCACCGCGCGGATATTTTCGCGCAGCCGGAAAGCGCCACGGTGATCGATTTCGGCTTCACCAGCGCGCGCGATTTCACCCCGGAACGGGCGCAAACGGCAAATTCTGGTCCCGCGAGCGGGGGCGGCGGCACCGGCATGTACGAAATCGCCGCCCGGCACCTGCAAGCGGTCGGCCGCGCCGGCAAGAAACCGATCCTTGCCGCCTATACCACCGGCAGCCGCGCGCGCATCGCCGCGATCCTGGGCGAAGCTTTGGCCCCAGCCCCGGCGCTGGCGGATAGCTGGCAGGAAGCATTGGGCCTGGCTGCCAAGGGCCGCCCTGTGGCATTGGTGCTGCCGCTGGAAACCGGTTTCGCCAATGCCGAACTGGAAGTCCTGACTGAACAGGATCTGCTGGGCGACCGGCTGGTGCGGCGCAAGCAGCGCAGGAAAAGCGCCGACGCATTCCTGGCCGAGCTGGCGGCGCTGACCCCCGGCGATCTGGTCGTCCACATGGAGCACGGCATCGGCCGCTATGAAGGACTGCAATCGATCCCGGTCGGGCAATCGCCGCATGATTGCGTGATGCTGACTTACGCAGGCGGCGACAAGCTCTACATCCCGGTGGAAAACATCGACGTGCTGACCCGCTTCGGCAGCGACGACGCCGGCACCGCCGCGCTTGACCGGCTGGGGGGCGAGGCATGGCAGCGGCGGCGCGCCAAGCTCAAGGATCGCATCCGCGAGATCGCCAACGAACTGCTGAAAACTGCGGCATTACGCGCCTTGCGCACCGCCCCGGCGCTGGTCGCGGACCCTGCGGCTTACGCGCCCTTCGTCGATCGATTTCCATGGCAGGAGACCGAGGACCAGGAAAACGCCATCGCCGAGGTGCTGGACGATCTGGCGGCGGGGCGTCCGATGGACCGGCTGGTCTGCGGCGATGTCGGTTTCGGCAAGACCGAGGTCGCCCTGCGCGCGGCGTTCGTGGCGGCGATGGCGGGTGAGCAAGTTGCGGTGGTGGCCCCGACCACGCTGCTGGCGCGCCAGCATTTTACCGGCTTTGTCGAGCGATTTGCCGGATTTCCACTCAACATCGGGCGTTTGTCGCGGCTGGTGCCGGAAAAAGAGGCCGCGCGGACCCGCGCCGGGTTGGCCGAGGGGACCATCGACGTGGTCATCGGCACCCATGCGCTGCTGTCGAAAAACATCCATTTCAAGCGGTTGTGCCTGGTCATCGTCGATGAGGAACAGCGCTTCGGCGTGTCTCATAAAGAACGGCTGAAACAGTTGCGCGCCGACGTCCACATGCTCACCCTGACCGCAACGCCGATCCCGCGCACGTTGCAGATGGCGATGTCGGGCCTGCGCGAATTGTCCACCATCCAGACCCCGCCGATCGACCGGCTGGCGGTGCGCACCTATGTCATGGAATGGGACGACATGGTGATGCGCGAGGCGCTGCTGCGCGAGCATCATCGCGGCGGGCAAAGCTTTATCGTCGTGCCGCGCATCGCCGACATGGCCGAATTGGAGGAATGGCTGCACCGCCACGTCCCCGAGGTGAAGTTCATCGCCGCGCACGGCCAGATGTCGCCCAGCGAAGTCGAGGAACGCATGTCGGCGTTTTACGAGCGCCGCTATGACGTGCTGCTATCGACCACCATCGTCGAAAGCGGTCTCGACATTCCCAGCGCCAACACCATCATCATCTACCGCGCCGACCGCTTTGGCCTGGCCCAGCTATACCAGTTGCGGGGCCGCGTCGGTCGCGCGAAACTGCGCGCCTACGCCTATCTGACCACACCTGCCGACCGGCAATTGTCGCAAGTCGCTGAAAAGCGCCTCAAGGTCCTGGGCGATCTCGACAGTCTGGGCGCGGGTTTCCAGCTTGCCAGCCACGATCTCGACATTCGCGGCGCGGGCAATCTGCTGGGCGACGAGCAAAGCGGCCACATCCGCGAAGTCGGGTTCGAGTTGTACCAGTCGATGCTGGAAGACGCTATTCTGGCAGCGAAAGCCGGCGAAATCGGGCTGGATCGCGAGGATAAGGGCCCCAGCCCGCAGATCACCGTCGATGCCCCTATCCTGATCCCCGAGGATTACGTGCCCGACCTGGCTGTGCGCATGGCGCTTTACCGCCGCCTCAACGATGCCGACGACCAGGTCGAAATCGAATCGCTCGCCGCGGAAATGATAGACCGCTTTGGCCCGCTGCCCCCGCCGACCGCCAATTTGGTCAAATTGATCGAGATCAAGCGCCAGGCCATCACCGCGCATATCGCCAAGATCGATGTCGGCGCGAAGGGCACGTTGGTCAGTTTCCACAACGACAGCTTCCCCGATCCCGCCGGGCTGATCGCCTATGCCCAGCGGCTCCATGGCACGGTCAAGCTGCGCCCGGACAGCAAGCTGGTCGTGACCCGCGCCTGGGGCGACCCGCAAGCGCGGCTCAATGGCCTGATCCAACTGACCAAGGGGCTGAGCGCCATCGCGCGAAAGGCGCAGCAAACGTAATCAGCGCCGCGCAATAGTGTCCTGCGCCAGTTTCAGGAAATCCGCCGCCGAGATCGGTTGCGCGCGCAGGAAGCCTTGCAGATAGTCGCAACCCTCACGCGTGACGGTTGCGGCCTGAGCTTCGGTTTCCACCCCTTCCGCGATCACTTCCAGGTGGAGCGCACCAGCCATGGCGAGGATCGCGCGCAGGACCGCAAGATCGCGCGGGTCTTCGACGATATTGTCGACCATCGAGCGGTCGAGCTTAAGGTAGTGCAGCGGCAGCAGCTTGAGATAGCGGAAATTGCAGAAGCCCGCGCCAAAGTCGTCCAGCGCGATGCGCACGCCTTGCCGGGCGATGTCCGCCAGCGAGCGCGCTGCCAGTTGGATGTCCGCCAGCAGCGCCTGCTCGGTCACCTCCAGCGTCAGCAGATGCGACGAAAACCCCGATTGGCGAACGGCTTCGCTCATATCGGCGGCGAAACTCCACAAACCCAGTTCCGCCGGGGTTATGTTGAGCGACAAGCGCAAATCGGCTGGCCAGCGGGCGGCGTGGGCCAGGGCGATGGTTGCGATATGGCGGGATAGCGGCACGACATGATCGGTCCGTTCGGCGATGGCGAACAGAGCCGCTGCCCCGATCAGGCCCAGCGTCGGGTGGTTCCAGCGGGCCAGAGCTTCGGCGCCGCTTAACACATCGCCAACTTCATCGGCACGTGCCAGCATAAACTGCGGCTGGAACACGACTTCGATTTCGTCGTGATCGATGGCTTTGAGCAAATCGCTGTCGAGCTGCGTCGCACTGTGCCCGGTCACTGGTCTTTCATCATCGGCCCAAACCACGCGGCGGCCCATAATACGCTTCGCAACATTCAGCGCTTGCCCCAGCCGATCGAGCAGCGCATCGCCATCATCCTGTGGCAGCGCCCGCGATAGCGCCAGGCAAGGCGACAAGCGCAATGTTTCGGCCAAATAGGCAATCGGCTCGGCAATAAGGTCGGCCAGGCGCTCGCCAAACATCTGCCAACGCTCGCGGCTGCATGGCTGGTTCGTGATGATCAGGAAATGATCGTCGCCGCCACGCGCCGCCAGCCATGTGCCGTCCAACTCGTCACTGGCAAACTGGGTCAGGCGCCGGGCCACCGCGATCAGCGCAAGGTCGCCAGCCGGAATTCCGAAAGCACGGTTGATCGCCCCGAAACGGCGGATCCCCAGCATCAATCCGTGGACGACCGGCACCGGATCGGCAGAATGGGGCCTGCTCCGGTCCCATTCCAGCAAACCCGCGCGCAACCCATTCAGCATGGGCAGCCCGGTCAAACGATCGCGCGGCAAATCCCCGTCTGAATTACCAGATAGCCAGCGCATATCGTTCATTGGCCAAGTATTTGCCATTTTCCGCAGGGTGACGCCATCGATAATAAAATCCTGTGTGGCGCTGAGTGATTGCCAAGCCCGGCGCGCCCGGCCTATGCAGCCGGGTGCTCAGGATATGGGCCGCGATACAGGCCCACACAAGGAAAACGGGAGCTGCTCGGCATGGCGATGGATATGCGGCTGGGGCTGGTCGTTTCGGACAGCCAGCCCGCGCGCGAGGCTGCCGACGCGCTGGCGGACCAGCATGACTGGATGGCTCCGGACCAGGCCGATGCGCTGGTCGTGCTGGGCGGCGACGGTTTCCTGCTGCACGTGTTGCACCACATGCTCGACATCGATCGGGTGGTTCCGGTCTATGGCGTCAATCGCGGCACCGTCGGCTTTTTGATGAACCGGTATCGTCACGGCAAAAGCGTGGTCGAGCGCGTTTCCCGCGCCAACCCTGTCGCGGTAGCGCCGCTGGTCATGCATGCCGTCACGCAAAATCTGACTGAATATCGCTATCACGCGATCAACGAAGTCTCGCTGCTGCGCGAGACACGGGAAATCGCCAAGCTGGAGGTCCGCGTCAATGGCAAGGTACGCATGGGCGAACTCGCCAGCGACGGCGTGCTGGTGGCAACGCCAGCGGGATCGACCGCGTATAATCTGTCGGTCAACGGCCCGATCCTGCCACTCGGCAGCGGCATGCTGGCGCTGACCCCGATCAGCCCGTTCCGGCCCCGGCGCTGGCGCGGCGCCATTCTGCCCGATAGCGCCAATGTCAGCTTTCACGTGCTGGAACCAGCCAAGCGCCCGGTCGCGGTGGTGGCCGACCAGAAAGAAGTGCGCGACATCCGCGACGTCCATATCGAGGCCTGCCGCAAGCACCAGCTGACGCTGCTGTTCGACCGGGGCAGCAGCCTGGAAGAACGCATTTTTGCCGAGCAATTCATGGCGTAAGCATGCGGCAGGCAGCTGTTCGAGCCAGCCACGAGGCACATTATTCATGTTTTGGGCGTAGTGATGCTTGCCAAGGAGCGCCGCACTGCTATAGGCGCTCGCCTGTCCGGGAAGCCGGACTGCTCCCCGATAGCTCAGCGGTAGAGCATTCGACTGTTAATCGAATGGTCGTAGGTTCGAATCCTACTCGGGGAGCCAATTCTTCCAAATTAAGATATATTTTTCAGTCATTTATGACTTCACTCTGACGATCGTTACCAAGTCCGCTACCAAAGAGTGTTGCGATTGCTGGCAAATGAGCGCGATTATTCGCGAACAGCCCCTCCTCGTTAGACCTGTCTGGCTTTTGTGCCTATGCCACGCCCTTAGCAGCCGATAGGCAGCTAACAGGGGGTATCAATGTCCGAAAATCAATCGAGGTTTCCGAGATGCATTTTGGTTGCCTCAATCGCAATCGCCCTAAGCTCTTGTCACAAGGAAACTCCGACTGAAACTCCAAAGGCAAGTCCGGGTGCAGCCTGTTCGACAGAAGATGTTGAACGCGGCGCAATCGATTTGATATTTGAGAAGGCTGAGGGTGCCCTTGAATCACAACTGACAGGAAAAACTGATGAAGAAATTTTGGCGATGGTGAAGAAAATGTCGGTGGAACAGATTTTTAAATTTGATTCTGTTACCTTCGATCACTTCGATGACAAGACTGGTGTTGTGGGATGCGAGGCTTTCCTTAGCTATCACATTTCGCCCGCCGACCTTACGCCAGCAATGAAAGCGGCGGCCAAGAAAATAGACAATCACGGGCTGTCAGTCCCATCCGGCCTTCTCGATGGGCGGGCGCAACCTACGCCTTATCATTTCGAAGTGCGTGACGCACTTGGCAGCCAAGGGGGTAAAATGGTTGAAAGCGGGGAAGATTTGATCGAGCCTGCTTCTGCGGTCATCCGAGTTGCTTCGGTCAGAGTCGTGGCAGCGAAGATGCGCAACAGCGGGCGTGTACGCCACTCGCCTTTGTAATGCGGCCAAAGCTTCTCAATGATGGCTGGCTATTTTTTCTCCAGCTTGGCAATCCGCGCCTCCAGGTCCGCAGTCTCGATAATGCCCCGATGCGCCGATAGCAGCGCCATGAGGCGCCAGGCCTCGTCTGGTGTAACATCGCCCAATGCTACCGCCTCTAAGACAGCAACAGAGGCTTCCACGGCGTCGGCCATGGTGCGAACCGGGGGGAGCGCCATGGCAATGGGCGAATCCTTCCGGGGCGGCGCTATGCGGTCCAGACAAAGGCGCAGAGCGATCATGTCACCGTCAAGCGCCTTGTCGATCGCCTTGGCTGTCAACGCCTCGTGCTGCCCCTCCAGCAAGGCTTCGACGGCGCGGGTGACGCGATGGCGCGAACCTGCCCTATTGCCGCCCAGGCTGTTGCCAGCCGCAAAGGTGCCATCCGGGTTTCTGCCGTCATTGTTCGGCTGGTCAATCATGGTGGTCTGTCTCGACATAGGGGTGAAGTTGGCCGTCCGTAGGATCGCGCTTCCAAATGGCGCCTTGGCCGTCGTCAACTGGCAGGCCCTTGGCCGCAGCACCGATCGGGATGCGATGGCCGTTTACCGGTTCACCTTCCACCGGTTCTTCATCGCGTCGGCGAAGGCCCACGATCCAAATATAATCGGGAGGCTCGGGAGCATCTGCCCCGCTCGCCTTCTCCAGTTTATCCAATCTCGAATGCATCCGCGTCATTGGTAAATCTCCAGGTCAATCAGTGGGAGCTTGCCGCGCCTTTGCAGCGATGTTTTGCGACGTGCCGCAACGCTTGCCGATTATCAGCCCGCCCGGTTCATGTTGCCGGTCGATGCCATTTGCATCCAGCACGGCTTGCGATGCAGCCTTGCAAATGTACCCGAGCGCCACTTGCAGGTTGACCGCGTGCAGTTCGGGGTTGCCAAGCTCCAGCCCCAACCGCCCGCCAATGGGATCGCTGCGAATGACGCGCGCTCGATATGGCTTGCCGGTGATGCTGCGAAGCCAACCCCTTTGCAGATCGGTGACACGGCGAACAAGCCCGGCTGGCACGTGGGCGAGCAAGTGACAGTGCCCGCCCTTGCCGTCGCCGTTTTCATGCGTCCAAATCCATGCCGTGCCGCTCTTGTGTCGGGCCAGCGCCTTTTTCAGCAGATCAGTGAACCGGTAAGTTGCCCTGGCTAGGTCGGCCAAGTCGATGCCAGCCGATTCCCAATGCAGTGTTATCAGGCGGTTAAGGGGTAGGCCGATGGTTTCGGCGTGAGCGGTCGCTGCCAGCAGGTTAGTGATTTGAGCCGCTGTCAGGGCATCGGTGGTGCGGTCGCTGCGGTTGCGCGCCCCGCCCCTTGCGTGCTTCCGAGCCAAAAAGGGTGGCACACCTAAGTGTAAGGTAATTATTGCAAGGACCGTGCCATTTTGCCGGATCGGTTGATTTACAACGATTTTCGGCTTTGGCGTGACGTTTGAAACTCCACCGGTTTTGCGGTTTCGGTGGAGTTTCAAAGTCGTGCCGTGCCAGTCGGTTTCGACGGTCTGGAGCATGGCCGCAATCACTGTTTGGCGATGCCTTTGGCCAGCCCCGCGACGATCCAGACAATCGCCGCCTTGCGAGTTGCGTTAGGGCGACGCCGCCCGCTGTCCCGGATCAACCCCTTGCGCCGTAGTTCGCTGGTACGCGGCTGGATTGACCAACGGTCCAAATCGAGTTCCGCAGCCAGTTCATCGGCTGTCAGGCCACGGGGGCCAGCATCGCGGATTGCCGCCTGTGCCAGGCGCTGGAGGCGGCCCAACTTGGGGGCAAGGTCGGACGCTGCCTCAATGGACGTTTCCACGTTTCGGTGGCCCGGAACGTCGGGATAGTTGCTCATATTGCGCCCTCCATTGCCAGTGGGGGCAAGCCCGCGCGGTCCAGTAGCTTGGCCAGCCAATTCGTCTGCGCTTCGCTCATGGGCGATAGATCAACCGCAATCTGCCCAAGAAATTGCCCGGCCCTGCGACTGAGCCGGTAATTGCCGGTGAGCAGGACAAGCGCCGCCGTGCGGGGATCGGTGAAGGGTGCTTGCCCGGCATGGCTGTGGCGGCTAGAGAGAGCATGGATGTTGCCTGCAAGCGTCTCCATGCCCCTGCCGCTCGCGGTGGGGGTTTTCGTTTCCATCTTATGCGGCCTCCCCGTAGCTGGGCAGGCTCGCCAGATATTCATCGACCGAAGCAAATTCGATCAGCGTCCGGGCGCCTAATTTTCTGGCCCGAATGCGACGACCTTTCAACAGTGAAT
>JALYHR010000098.1 GCA_030776465.1 Pseudomonadota bacterium | reverse complement strand
GGTCCGAACCATACAGAATCAGATCAGATGGCTTTTTGCAATGATCCCGCAAGCGGGAGGGGAACTACTCCGGCACTGGTGCGGACGGCGGGACTCGAACCCGCACGAGCTTAGCTCAAGGGATTTTAAGTCCCCTGCGTCTACCATTCCGCCACGTCCGCATGCCCAGGAAGATTCGGCTGCGTTTGGCAGAAGTGAACGGTCAGGGCAACAATCGAGCGTTCTAGATGTGTTGACGCATCTAGCCTACATTCAGGCGCTCGCGCATTTCCTTACCGGGCTTGAAAAAGGGCACCCGTTTGCTGGGTACTTCGACGGCGTCGCCGGTGCGCGGATTGCGACCCTTGCGGGCGTCGCGCTCGCGCGTTGAAAAGGCACCGAACCCGCGCAATTCCACCCGCCCGCCTTCAGCCAGACGATGCGCGATCTCGTCGAAAAAGACATCGGCAACCTGCTCGATATCGTCGGCCCGCAATTCGGGATTTACCTTGGCCAATGCCAGCAATAGCTCGGATCTGATCATCGTCACGCTCCCCGAAAGCATCATTCCGGCCAGCCTGCCGACGGCAGCGATCACCGTGCATGGCAGCGCCGCAAATGCGCGTCCTAAATGCGAAAGTGCCAGATAACCGATATTTATGCAATCCTGCGCAGCCATAAACTGAAATAAACCAGCAAAATGTGCAAATTTTTCACAGGAGAGCGCATCGATTGGCGGTGTTTGGCATCGCCGCGCTTTTGCGTAAAACCGGTTCCAATTTTCCCGCGCGTTGCTTTAGAGTCACCGGCAACCGATTCTATCGCGCCACGGCGTTTCCGCGAATGACTGCGCCAAAATGACCACGCCAAAATGACTGGGCCAGAATGACTGAACCAATCGCTGCGCCCGCCCCTTCTTCTGTCTCGCCGCCCGCATCCGCGTCCGGCTGGTTCGGACATCCGCGCGCGCTGGCCCGCTTGTTTACCACCGAAATGTGGGAACGCATGGGCTATTACGGGATGCGCGCCTTGCTGACGCTGTATCTCACCAAGCATTTCGTGCTGGGCGACCGCGCCTCCACCGGGCTGTTCGGGGGTTTTTCGGCGCTGGTGTATTTGACCCCGCTGATCGGCGGGCTGATCGCGGACCAATATCTCGGATCCAAACGATCGGTCCGGTTCGGCGCGGCCATGATGGCGGTCGGCTATTTCGCGCTGGCCTTCGGCGGCTCACCGGCGCGGTCCATCGTCACCTATGATGGCGCGGCGCACGCAGTGGTTTCGCTGCATTTCCACGACGGTCCGACCAGCGCCCCTGATGACAGCCGCCAGATCATCGACCACGGCCAGCGCCTGACGCTCCACGGTAATCGCGACGGCAGCCTGATGTTGTCGGCCCCATCCGGGCAGGTCGTGCGCCAACTGGCCAAAGGCAGCTATAGTCAGACCAGCCACGCCGACCCGGTGATCGTGGCGATCCTGCTGGCCGCACTGGCGACAATCGGCGTCGGCAACGGCTTTTTCAAACCCAATATCTCGACGATGGTCGGCGCGCTGTATGCGCAAGGCGACACCCGCCGCGATGCCGGGTTCACGATCTTTTACATGGGCGTCAATATGGGCTCGATCCTGGGCCAGTTCCTGTGCCCGCTGTTGGCCGACTGGCTGGGCTGGTGGGCCGGATTCGGCATCGCCGGGGTGGGGATGACCATCGCCTTCCTGTTGATCAGCTATCATGGCGGGCGGCTCGACGCCGTCGGCAATACTCCGGCAAGAACAGGCGGCGATCGGGCGTGGCTGATCTATGGCGGCGCGGTGCTGGCGATCCCGCTGGCCTATCTGCTGTTCGTCAATCTGATGGCCGCACCCGAACCGGCGGCGGGCAGCGGTTTTACCGGATATCTGCTGGCCCTGCCGCTGATGGCCAAGCTGTTGTTCGGCATTTTTGTTCTGGCCGTGCCGGCGATCCTGGGCTGGTCGGCGTTGCACGGTACCCGCCAAGAATTGCAGATGATGGCCGCCGCGATGGTGCTGATCGTCTTTAACACCGTGTTCTGGACACTGTTCGAACAGGCTGGATCATCGTTGACGCTGTTCGCCGACCGCAACACCGATCGTTCGGTTTTTGGCTGGTTCACCATGTCCGCGCCGCAGACGCAGAACTTCAACCCGGTAGCCATCGTGCTGCTGGCGCCATTGATGAGCGTGCTGTGGGGGTGGCTGGCAAAGCGCCGCCTGGAACCATCCATCCCGGTCAAGTTCGGGCTGGCGCTGGCCGGCGTCGGCGGTGGATTTCTGTTTCTGGTGTTCGGCGCGCGTTTCGCCGGGCCGGATTTCAAAGTGGGGTTGTGGTGGCTGGCCGGGCTTTACGTCATCCAATCGGTAGCCGAACTTTGCATCTCGCCCGTCGGGCTATCGATGATCACCAAGCTGTCATTGGCGCGTATCGTCGGCTTGATGATGGGGGTATGGTTCCTGTCGATCGCGGTGGCCGAATATGTCGCCGGGCTGATCGCGCAACTCGGCAGCGTCGCCACGGTCGGCGGCGAGGTCACCGATCCCCGGCTGAGCCTGGCGACCTATCTCCACGTATTCACCACGATCGGCTGGGTCGCGGTTGCGCTGGGGGCAGTGTTGCTGGCGCTGGCGATGCCGCTGCGGCGACTGATGCATGGGGTGACCTGAGCGGGCGGGCCGCGTCAGGATTTACTGCGGCCAGATACCCGTGATTTTCGGCTTGGGCCGTCACCGAATGTGTGCGGAAATGCCGTATAGCGTAGCTTGACAGAATACAGGCAAGCCTGCTATCGGCGTCCATGAAAATCCGAAACGTTGTCCATAAAGGACTCCGGCGCTTCATCCTGGATGACGATCCCAGCGGGCTCCAGCCTGCCGTCATCGCCAAAATACGGCGCATGGTGTCGTTCCTCCAGGACATGGAGAGCGTTGAAGACCTGCGGACCGTCCCCAGTTGGAAAGTGCATCAACTGACGGGCACTCGCAAAGGTGACTGGAGCCTGTTCGTGACCCGCAACTGGCGGATGACATTCCGGATCGACTTGGGTGCAATTGAAATTATCGACCTCGACTACGAGGATTATCATTAGGAAGTGGCCATGAACGCAATCAGCGACATCCGCATGAACAGCCCCGCCCATCCCGGCGGCTTCATCAAATACGACATCCTCGAACCGCTCGGCCTGTCGGTCACCGCCGCCGCCGTAGCTCTAGGCGTAACCCGCGCCGCCCTGTCCGCCCTACTCAACGAGCGTGCCCACTTGTCGCCTGAAATGGCGCTGCGCCTGGAAAAAGCCTTCGCCGTGCCGATGGACACGCTGATGCGGATGCAAAACAGCTACGACATCGCCCAAACCCGCAAACGTGAGGGGGAGATTGATGTGGCGCGGTTTTATGGAAATCTGGAAGATCGGCTAACTTCAACTGTTTGACCGCGATAGCAGTCCGTGAGCGAGTTTAGTATTGTCCTGGGAACTTGGATTATCATCTGTTCAATGATTGGCCGGAATGATGAACCTTATGCTCGTCGATTGAGCGCTGCACGCCTCTCCTCCGGAGGGCCGATAGCTTGGTTGATAGCGAATATCCTTCGCCATGCCGGTGGCCGCATCTTCGAATACAAAGGGCGGGTAAGAAATCAATGAGCGTGCGTCGGCAGTGGTGCCATTGGCATTTATGTTGAATTCAAGGCGGACCCAACCTTCAAAACCCATGTTGAGTGCTTCCATGGGGTAATCGGAACTCGATACACCAGAGGAACGCATGGCTGGCTGTGGCCCGATGAGCGCGCATTGCTCTTCGTTGAGACCGGTGCGTTGAAAATAGGCATGCGCCTCGTCCAGCTTGCCTGCTTGTGCAGATTGGTTCGCCAGCCAAAGCAGCGCAGCCTGGCGTAAGGGAAAGTGATCAGGCAAGCGGCTATCATCCGCCACCCTGCGCGCCAGCATGATCGCCGCATCCTGATCCGAACGATTGGGGTGCTCGGGCACCGACAACATCAATGCCGTGTCGGCAGCGAGCGGATCGGCCGCCACCGCAGGATCGTTGGCAACCGGTAATAAACTCGCCGAATGATTGACTGGTGTATATCGAGTGGCAGATCTCGATCTGGATGGGTCACTATGCACTTCCCTCGAAACTCTCAACACGCGCAAGGCATTGATCGCTTCGGCCGGAATTGCGGCCTGTTGTCCAAGGGTTATCGCCCGGTCGAATGCGTCAACAACCGGCGCGCCAATGCGGGAATTCAGGATTGCCCACGCGCCCAGCGCCGCAGATGCCGTCTTGCGATCGCCGCTCATGGCCACAGCTTCGCCCAGATCCTTCAGCCGCTGTAATCCAGCTCCCATGAATGGCGATTTGTCCTGAATTTTTGGCAATTCCGTCGCCGCCCACTTGAGAAAGCGCGAAGCAAGGGGAGTATCGATTCTCGGCACATTGCCGCCGCGATTGGAGCAGCGCACTTCGACGCGGGTCAGAGCCCGATAAAATCGAGGTAGCTTGCCCAAATCCTCGGCACGCCAGAACCACTTGTCGACGGCATTCGCAAAGGCTGCCGCAACCGCGAAATTGCCACGACTGTAGACCGTCTGCGCTGCCGCAACACTGCCGTCATCAGCGATGGAAAACTCGACGATTGCCGAATCCTCGGGCTTCAGACCGGTTTCCGTTCCGCAATCCGGCGCATCCATGGCAATCGCGACGGCGAATGGAGACTCGGCAATTCGCCCCTCGCCAGTATAGGACAAATACTTGCGGGCTTCATCGCGATCGCCATTTAACAAGGCGGCCTGCGCCAGATCGCCGCGCAACTGGACATCGACAAGGGAGACCCTGTTGGTCAATCCACCCGAGAGATCAAGAGCTTGTTTCAATTCGGCGTAGGCCGGCTTTACTTGTCCTTGGTTGAGCAAGATACGACCATGAATGTCGTGAATGAGCGACAACGCCTTCTTGTCGGGCTTTGGCTGCGCCGATGCAATGCGCAACGCCTCATCAGCATAAGCCAGCGGCTGGGATCCACCATCGAAGGCAGTCACCATCGCCAAACGCAATAACGCAAAGTTGCGAGCGGGTCCGACCTCCATGGAGAGCAAGGCTTGGTAGTGCTGGACGGCGGCGTCGCGGTCGTTTCGCAATAACTCCATATCGCCCAGATCTTGTTCCGCCACCATCACATCACCGGCGAAATCAAGACCGGCCTTCTGCATCATCGGCAAGCCCTGCTCGACCGATAGCTCACCTTCATCGGATTTACCGGAGTGGATCAAGCAGTGCCCTTGGCGGACGGCAATGGTGGCCGCCGGAAGCGATCCAGCCTTGACACGTGAATCATGCATGAGATTGTTGAAGATAGGTAAAGCCGTGGCGCAATCTTCCTTCATCTCCGCTTCACTGGCTGTGTTGAAGAGTTGTTGCAGACTCGGTTGGACTGACGGCCCTGCTGCCGGGGGCGTGTCGGCATAGGTTGCCGATGCTGCCATGAGCGGGATTAAAGCAACCCATTTTAACGACAAATGAAGCATAAAACCCCCCTCGATTATCTGCCCCGCGGCATCTATCACATTGCCATGCGCCGCCGCCATATCTTGACGATATTTTGCTTCGCTTCAATGGTGACGGTCGACCAGGACTCAGCAATTTCACAGGACCGAGACAAGCTAGCTTTGGCCAACGCAATCGTCCTGTTCGGAGCGCATTGGTGCGCGCCGTGTCGCGGAGAATATCGCGCTATCCCTGCGCTCGTTGCAGCGGCTGCTCCGAACCAGGTGGTACTCGCCTGGGTTGATAGATCGATCGCCCCGCCATCCGGTATCGTGCCGGCAAATGGCGTGCTTGATGTCCTGGATGCCCAGGCCCTGGCGGCGCGCATCGGCGGTGAGGGGTATGGACTTCCCTTTTCTGCAATGTTCGACAGCGATAGTCGTGTTTGCAGCGTGTGGCGGAGACCGCTGCGCCCCGACGATATCAAGACGCTGAAATCGGCTTGTCGGCACCAAAATCTCCAGAGAAACCCTACTCTTCCCCCATTCGCAGGGCCGCGATGAACGCCTCCTGCGGGATCGACACATTGCCATATTCCCGCATCCGTTTCTTGCCTTCCTTCTGCTTGTCCAGCAGCTTCTTTTTCCGCGAAATGTCGCCGCCATAACATTTGGCGGTGACGTCTTTGCGCAGGGCGGCGATGGTTTCCCGGGCGATGACTTTGGCGCCGATGGCGGCTTGAATCGGGATTTTGAACATGTGGCGGGGGATCAGGTCTTTCAGCCGTTCGACCAGACCCCGACCGCGCGCTTCGGCCTGGCTGCGGTGGACGATCATCGACAGCGCATCGACCGGTTCATTATTGACCAGGATGTTCATCTTGACGAGGTCGCCTTCGCGCAGGCCGATCTGTTCGTAATCGAAGCTGGCGTAGCCTCGGCTGATGGATTTGAGGCGGTCGTAGAAATCGAACACCACTTCGTTCAGCGGCAGCTCGTAATTGACCTGGGCGCGGCCACCCACATAGGTCAGTCCGGTCTGGATGCCGCGCCGGTCCTGGCACAGTTTCAGAATCGATCCGAGGTATTCATCGGGGGTGTAGATCGTCGCCTTGATCCACGGTTCTTCCATTTCGGCGATGCGCGTGGGGTCGGGCATATCGCTGGGATTGTGCAGTTCGACGATGCTGCCATCGTTCATCAGCAGCCGGTAGACCACCGATGGCGCGGTGGTGATAAGGTCGAGGTCGTATTCGCGGGTCAGCCGTTCCTGGATGATCTCCAGATGGAGCAGGCCCAGAAAACCACAGCGAAAGCCGAAGCCGAGCGCGGCACTGCTTTCCATTTCAAAGCTGAAACTGGCGTCGTTGAGCCGCAGGCGGCTGATCGATTCGCGCAGTTTTTCGAAATCGGCGGCGTCGGTCGGGAACAGCCCGCAGAACACCACCGGCTGCACTTCCTTGAAGCCGGGCAGGGCGTCTTTTGCACCGCCTTTGACGGTGGTGATGGTGTCGCCGACGCGGGCTTGCGCCACGTCCTTGATTTGGGCGGTGATAAATCCGATTTCGCCGGGGGTCAGTTCGGGCAATTGTTCGATTTTCGGCGTAAAACAGCCGACGCGGTCGATCAGATGCTCGGTATCGCCCGCCATAAATCGGACCTGCTGGCCCTTGCGCAGCACGCCATCGATGACGCGGACCAGGATGACGACGCCGAGATAGCTGTCGTACCAGCTATCGACCAGCATCGCCTTCAGCGGCGCGGCCGCATCGCCGCCGGGCGGGGGGATGCGTTTGACCACGGCCTCCAGCACTTCCAGGATGCCGATGCCCGATTTGGCGCTGGTCAGCACGGCGTCGCTGGCATCCAGGCCGATCACTTCCTCGATCTGGGCGCGGACTTTTTCCGGCTCCGCTGCGGGCAGGTCGATCTTGTTGATGACCGGGATAATCTCGTGATTATGCTCGATCGATTGATAGACATTGGCCAGCG
>JALYHR010000097.1 GCA_030776465.1 Pseudomonadota bacterium | reverse complement strand
TTTCGGCAGCTGAAAAACGCGGCCATTCGCGCGGTACATAAAGCCCGCCATCGCTGGCCAGCCCGGCCAGCGTCGCGCCTTCGAAATCGAGCGAGGCGGCGCGGCCCCGGGTGCTGATATAATCCATCGAATGTCCTGCGGTTTGGTTGGCGGTTAACGAAGCCGGGGGCGAGACGCAAGGTGGTGGCTATTTTGGAGCGCCAACCATGCCGAACCGGACTCGTCCGCCTTTTCCGTCTACCCTGAGCTTGTCGAAGGGCTGTCCTTCTTCCTAGACGCCGGGCGAGGCGCACGAAGAAAAGGACAGTGCTTCGACAAGCTCAGCATGAACGGGGGTGTTAGTCAGCCTCGGTGACAAGCCGTGGCAATATAATTGAGCGATATGTCGCCAGCCAGATGCAGTCCCTTGCCTGGCGACCACGCTATGCCTTGCGGGGGGCTCATGGTCAGGCCCGCGTCCGTCAACAGTTCGGACAGTTCCTCTGGCGTGATGAAATCATCCCAATCATGCGTGCCGCGCGGGATCGCGCCGATCCGTTCTGCGCCTTCCACCAGCAGCAGCCGCGATCGCGCGGTGCGGTTCGGCGTTGACAGGATCATCAAGCCACCGGGCGCCAGCGCTGCCGCCAGCGCGGCGATGAAGGCGGGCTTGTCAGCGACGTGTTCGATCACCTCCAGCGCGCAGACCAGATCGAACCCGGTCAGCCCCAATTGCGCCACGTCGCCGCAGCGATAATCGATGGCCAGCCCGCTACCCTCGGCATGGGCCTCTGCCGCCGAGACATTTTCCAGCGCCGCATCGACCCCGGTCACATCGCCGCCCAGCCGGGCCAGCGGTTCGCACAGCAGCCCGGCACCGCAACCGACATCCAGCACGCGGTGCCCCGCCAGCGGCTTCAAAGCGCGCGAATCCGTGTGCCAATGCGCGTCCACGGCGTGACGGATAAAGCCCAGCCGTACCGGGTTCAGCCGATGCAGCATCGCCGATGAACCCTTTGGATCCCACCAGTCGGCTGCGAGCGCGCCGAAATGCGCGGCTTCTTCTGACCGGATGGTCACGGGCGCCGAAGCGGGAGTGGTTGCATTGCTCATCCCCCATCCCTAAAGCGCCCCCGCCGCGCGGTCGAGAGGTCGCGCGTTATTTCGTTTGTTCGGGGAGGCAAGCTACGTGGCCCGCATCGTGATGAAATTCGGCGGCACGTCGATGGCCGGGACCGAGCGCATCCGCCGCGTGGCTCAAATCGTGCGCCGCCAACAAGCCGCCGGGCACGAAGTCGCGGTGGTGGTATCGGCCATGTCGGGAGAGACCGACCGGCTGGTGAACTTCTGCCGCGAAGCCCATGCGCTGTACGATCCCGCCGAATACGACGTCGTGGTGGCCGCCGGGGAACAGGTGACCAGCGGGCTGCTCGCGCTGCATCTGCAAGCCTTGGGCAGCAAGGCGCGCAGTTGGCTCGGCTGGCAATTGCCGGTGCGTACCGATGACGCCCATGCCCGCGCCCGTATCGAAACGATCGATTCAGATGCACTGCTCGCCAGCATGGCCGCAGGCGAAATCGCCGTCATTCCCGGTTTCCAGGGCTTGAACCCCGACCAGCGCATCACCACGCTGGGGCGCGGCGGCTCGGACACGTCGGCGGTGGCGGTGGCGGCGGCGATCAAGGCCGACCGCTGCGATATCTATACCGACGTCGACGGCGTCTATACCACCGACCCGCGCATCGTCGCCAAGGCGCGCAAGCTCAAGCACGTCACCTATGAAGAAATGCTCGAACTGGCCAGCGTCGGCTCGAAAGTATTGCAAACCCGATCAGTCAGCCTGGCGATGAAGGAAGGCGTGCGCGTACAGGTTTTATCGTCGTTCATCGACGATGACGCCCCCGCCGCAGACACGCTGCCCGGAACAATGATTGTCAGCGAAGACGAGCTGGTTAAACTGGAAGGAACAGATATGGAAAGCCAGATGATCACCGGCATCGCCGCCGACAAAAACGAGGCGAAGGTCACGCTGACCCGCATCGCCGACCGCCCCGGCGCGGTGGCCGCGATATTCGGGCCATTGGCGGCGGCCAACATCAACGTCGACATGATCATCCAGAACATCGCCAAGGATGTCCCCGAAACCGACGTCACCTTCACCGTCCCCGGCGCCGATCTGGCACGCACCCAGGCGCTGCTGGAGGAGCACAAGGACACCATCGGCTATTACCGCATCATCGCCAACGGCAAGGTCGCGAAAATCAGCGTCGTCGGCGTCGGCATGCGCAGCCACGCCGGCGTCGCCGCCACCATGTTCAAAACCCTGGCCGACCGAGGCATCAACATCCAGGCCATCTCGACCAGCGAGATCAAGGTGTCGGTGCTGATCGACGAGGACGAAACCGAACTCGCGGTCCGCGTGCTGCACACGGCTTATGGGCTGGATGGCGAATAGGGGGCGAGTGCAGAGGTAGCTTTTCGAGATTAAGACAAAGTCTTGGGGCCAGAGGCCCCAAACCCCATTCATGTCGGCGTTGCGCGACCACTCGGCCTGGCGTCCTGATCGACGTTGAAGGCACGAGACAGTTCGGATTGCAAAGGCACATTGGATATCCCAGGTGGAGGGATTCGTCCGAAAGGGCGGGAATCACCCATTAATTCGACACCGGATTTACGCACTGCTGCCGATGTCCGTTCGCGCCCTAATTTCCGACGTTCATTGTTAATTTCGCCAATTCTGATAGCAGTCGTTCGGCGTCCCAAGCTGGCGGTCAAGGTGCTCCGATCGCCAGCTTTCTGTAAAAATTGTTTCCATCGAGCTTGCTGCCGTCGTCGAGAATCATAATTCCGTCGGTGCCCGGTTCCGGAATCGGAGACTTGTATACCATCTCAACAGTTTGATAGCCCTTGATATGCTCGGAACCATCGACAATCGGGCCATGATGCGATGCAACTTCTGCTACAAATCGCTTAATGAACCAATATTTTTTAGAAGAATTCAAAGCGTCTAATTGAGATTGGTTCATTTCCAGTAACTGACCGACCATTTCGCCGCATAACCTCACTGCCTTCGGCAGACCTTCACGTAGTAATTCCCCTGAATTTCCTTCCCACCGCGCGAGACGTGCTGCACCGTCGCCGCTGGCATCCGCGAGATCAACCTCCGCTTCGACACTATTATCGAAAACTATTTTTCGTTTAACAATTGCACCATCGCCTCCCCCCTCATTCTTCGGTTCCGGATCTAGAATATTGATAGCACAAAGAGCATAAATCGCATGGAAGTGAGTGCTGATATTGTAACTGCAATTGACAACAATTCCACGCTGCATCCCAAATTCTTTATCAATAGCCTTGGATGCGTCAGCATAATCGACTATACGAACGCCATCATCAGGCAGTGAGATCCATGGGGATATGGCGATACCTTTTCGAATTCCATTTGCCAGCAAGCTGATGGGGTCTAAGCTCTTCGCGACCAACCGCAATTCTTCGTCTTTCTGGGAAGCATGTTTAGACTGGTTTTTGACCAAGATGTCGGTTAGCACACCCGTCAACAAGCCATTCGTGTAAAGAGCTTTGTTAGTATCGTCTTGGGATGGATCACGGCCAGCTTGAAGGTCAGGATCAGGTACGATCACCAGCATCGGCAATTTGGGCGCTCCGCTACGCCATTCGTTGGGCACAGACGGGTAATTTTTCGCCTCAGCCGTAGCCGCCAACGAAACAGCGCATAAAGTGCTTATAATCAGGGCAATCCCGGCTGATCGGAATTTATCTATCATCCTAACCTCGGCGATTTGGAAGTTGGCATAACGGGCATGGGCGTCAAACTTCGCGCTATTCTGCCGTACCGGCCAAGATGTGCGACACTGTGCCGCGACGTGGGAAAGCGTTGAAGCGCAGGATTGTGAAACGGTCCGGTCAACTTTCAACTATTCCCATATATTGCAACACACCTAGTTGGAGGCATGAATGCATGGAGGTGCGTTTCTGTGCAAGCCCTATCAGCATATCCTTACGGTGAGGTACCTTGGGGCTATTGAAGCTGAGAGTTCACTATACGATTCGTGCATGGCTATGACTGCTATTCCAATTTCCCCACCAATACCTGCCTTTCCGAAATCCACCCCAAAGCGGACGAAGCCGCGCCAATTTCTCATAACGGCCCGTTATCAATTTTTCGCCAGGACGAGGCGCCACCGAAAATGTCGGGGAGTGTGAGGGGATACCCCTCACGTCTTCGCCCTGTAGCCTAACTCCCGCAAATATCCGTAGCGAAAGGCTCATTCAGCATTGCGACACCGCAGCCGGGGCGAAGCTCGCGGCCTGAGCCAGTGCCCAGTTGTCCCTGTAAAACGGCAGGTCGCATTCACCCGAAACCAGGCAATTCGCCTTCAGGAAATGGTGCTGGCGGCCAAACTGGTGCAATTCGGTCGAGGTCTGGCGGTGTACGAGATGGTGCGGTTGCAGGTCGTTGGGGTGGGCTATGCCGGCGGCGGCCAGCATGTCGGCCAGCGCGCTGACGGTCTGGTCATGGAAATTCCGCACCCGCTCGGCCTTGTCGGGGACCACCAGCGCGTTCTGGCGCATCTGGTCCTGGGTGGCGACCCCCGTGGGACAGCGATTGGTGTTGCAGCTCATCGATTGGATGCAGCCCAGCGCAAACATGTAGCCGCGCGCGGCATTGGTCCAGTCGGCGCCGATCGCCAGCACCGTCGCCAGGTCGAAGGCGCTGATCAGGCGGCCAGCGACACCGATCTTGATGCGGTCGCGCAGGCCCGCGCCGGTCAGCACGTTGCGCACGAAAATCAGGCCTTCGCGCATCGGCACGCCGATATGATCGCTGAATTCGACCGGCGCTGCACCGGTGCCGCCTTCGCCGCCGTCGACCACGACGAAATCGGGGACGATGCCGCTTTCCAGCATCGCCTTGACCAGCCCCATGAATTCCCACGGATGGCCGATGCATAGCTTGAAGCCGACCGGCTTGCCGCCCGAAAGTTCGCGCAATTGGGCAATGAAGGCCATCATTTCCAGCGGCGTGGAAAAGGCGGAATGATGCGATGGCGAGATACAATCGACGCCGATCGGCACCCCGCGCGCGGCGGCGATTTCCGCTGTGACTTTCTTGCCTGGCAGGATGCCGCCGTGGCCGGGCTTGGCGCCTTGGCTCAGCTTGATTTCGATCATCTTGATCTGGGGCTGCTGCGCTTGCGCTGCAAATTTGTCGGGATCGAAATGACCGTCATCGGTGCGGCAGCCGAAATAGCCGCTGGCCACTTCCCAGACGATGTCGCCGCCGAATTCGCGATGGTAGCGGCTGATGCTGCCTTCGCCGGTGTCATGATAAAAGCCGCCCAGCGCTGCGCCCTTATTGAGTGCGAGGATGGCGTTGGCCGATAGCGAGCCGAAACTCATCGCCGAAATGTTGAAGATGCTGGCGCTGTAGGGCTGGGCGCATTGGTCGTTGCCGATGATGATGCGAAAGCTTTTCGGGTCGGGACGGGCAATCGGGGCAATCGAATGCTGGATGAACGAATAGTCGCGGGCATAGACGTCGACCAGCGTGCCGAACGGGTGTTCCGAGGATATGCCTTTGGCGCGGCGATAGGCAAGGCTGCGCTGGTCGCGTGAGAAAGGTGCCGCTTCCTCATCGGCCTCCAGCAGATATTGCCGGATTTCGGGGCGGATCATTTCGACCAGCCAGCGGATGTGGCCGATCACTGGATAATTGCGCAGGACGGAATGCTGGCGTTGCACCAGGTCCCACAGCCCGAGCAGGCTGAGCAAGCCGAATGTGACTGCCACCCCCCGCCAACCCGAATGGACAGGCGCGTGCGCCATGGCCAGGATGAACAGCGCGATGCATAGCGCAAAGGTGGTGAAGCGCCCCAGGCGCAATTTGGTCATCTGGCCATCTCCGGCATCCTTTATGCGTTCGGGCTAGGGCAGCAGGGGGCGTGATGCAATCGGTGGTTTGCGATGGCCGGAGGACGTGAGAGGAGCCCGAAAGCGGCTTGTGGATTGATATGTGACTGTCGCGAAAATGCAAAAAACCGCAGCTATCCGCGCGTCCGGCATTTTTGGTGTTGACCTGCTCGCTGCTCGCGCCTAGGGCCCGTTTCACCGCGGCGGGGTGTCTGGTTGATCTGGATGCGCTGGCGTGGTTGCCGACATGGACGGGCAAGTATCCCCTGGTTTAGCTGGGCTGGATTGCTGCCTGGTTTTTCGTGTCGGTATGTTCTTTGTGAACGGTTCTTTGACATTGTTGGTTTGATGAAGGGA
>JALYHR010000096.1 GCA_030776465.1 Pseudomonadota bacterium | reverse complement strand
TCGCCGCAAACGCCGACTTCTACGTCAACGATGCCTTTTCAGCCGCGCACCGCGCCCATGCCACCACCGAGGGACTGGCGCATCTGCTGCCCGCCTATGCCGGGCGCGCGATGGAGGCCGAATTGTCCGCGCTGGAAAAGGCGCTGGATAATCCGGTCAAGCCGGTCGCGGCGGTGGTCGGCGGCGCCAAGGTGTCGTCCAAGCTCGATGTGCTCACCCATCTGGTGAACAAGGTCGATCACCTGATCATCGGCGGCGGCATGGCCAACACTTTTTTGGCGGCGCGCGGCGTAGCGGTGGGAAAATCGCTGTGCGAACATGACCTTGCGGCGACTTGCGAGACGATCATGACTGCGGCCGAGGCTGCGGGCTGTACCGTCCACCTGCCTTACGATGTCGTCGTGGCGAAAGAATTCGCGGCCAATCCTGTGTCGCTGCGCCACTGCAACGTCCATGAAGTCACAGCGGACGAAATGATCCTCGACATTGGCCCGGCAGCGGTGGAATCGCTGGCCGACGTGCTCAAGACCTGTCGCACGCTGGTCTGGAACGGGCCGTTGGGCGCCTTTGAAACACCGCCGTTCGATGCCGCCACGGTGGCGCTGGCACGGACTGCTGCGGCGCTGACCCGCGAAGGCTCGCTGGTGTCAGTGGCGGGCGGCGGCGATACCGTCGCCGCGCTGCATCAAGCCGGGGTCGCCGATGATTTCAGCTATGTTTCGACCGCTGGCGGCGCGTTCCTCGAATGGATGGAAGGGCGCGAACTGCCGGGGATCAAGGCGCTGGAGGTCCAATAACCGGTCCAACCTCACCAGCGAATCGCGTGTTGTGATGCAGCACAACGGACGCTAATGCCCGTGCATTGACCTATTCAGCCATAGCCAACAGGGAACCGCGATGACCACGACCAAGTCCGTCCAGAAGATCCTTGCCAATTATGAAACCGATAACGCCGGGGTAAAGGGCAAGCTCCACAGCATCCTGATGCAGGGCAAGTTGGCGGGGACGGGCAAGCTGGTGATTCTGCCCGTCGATCAGGGTTTCGAACATGGTCCGGCGCGCAGCTTTTCGGTCAATCCCGCCGCATACGATCCGCATTACCATTACCAGATGGCGATCGATGCCGGACTGTCGGCCTATGCCGCGCCGCTGGGCATGCTGGAAGCGGGCGCGGACAAGTTCGCCGGCCAGATCCCGACCATCCTCAAGGTCAACAGCTCGAACAGCTGGGCGGGCGGCGCCAACCAGGCGCTGACCGGTTCGGTGGACGATGCGCTGCGGCTGGGTGCGGCGGCGATCGGCTTCACCATCTATCCGGGCAGCGACGATTGCTTTGAATTGATGGAAGAAATCAGCGAAATGCGCGCCGAGGCCGCCGCCGTCGGGATCGCCACGGTGATCTGGTCCTATCCGCGCGGCGGCAAGCTGCCCAAGTCGGGCGAACTGGCGCTGGATGTCGGTGCCTACGCGGCGCATATGGCAGCGCTGCTGGGCGCGCATATCATCAAGGTGAAGCTGCCCAGCGATCACATCGAACAAGCCGACGCAAAGAAAGCCTACGAAGGTTTCGACAGCTCCACCCAGGCCAAGCGCGTTGCCCATGTCGTGCAAAGCTGCTTTGCCGGGCGGCGGATCGTGGTGTTCTCGGGCGGTGCCGCCAAGGGCGCCGATGCCGTCTATCAGGACGCGCGCGACATCCGCGACGGCGGCGGCAATGGCTCGATCATCGGCCGCAACACCTTCCAGCGCCCGCGCGAAGAAGCTTTGGCGATGCTGGACAAGTTGGTGCGGATTTACAAGGGCCGCGAATGAAGGTGGTTTTGAGCGCAAAGTATAAGATGCGAGGGGCAAACCCCTCGCGCTCCCCGGCATTTTGTGTTGCGCGCCATCGCCGGGTCGTTCTCCGCCGCGTAGCGGCATTAGAGAGTCGAGCCAGTAGTCCGAATCGCCCACCAAACCCGTCTACCCTGAGCTTGTCGAAGGGCTGCACTTCTTACTTGAGACTGGGCGAGCAGCACGAAGAAAAGGACAGTGCTTCGACAAGCTCAGCATGGACGGGGTTTGGGGGGCGGGGCTGCGCGCACGGGCGCCCCAGGACTATCCATGCCTCCTGCCACAGCCTGATCGCTTGAACCATGCCTGAAGACCTGCTGTTCGATCCCGACCCGCGCGGCCAAAGGCGGCATTGCCAGATTTATCTGATCTCGCCGCTGGCGGTAGACGGTGATTTCCCGGAGCGGTTGTCGCGCGCGCTGGATGCGGCGGCGGTTGCCGCCTTCCAGTTCCGGGTGAAGGACATGGACGAGCATATCGCCGCGCGGTTGGCGGAGCCGTTGCTGCGGATTTGTGGCGACCGCGACGTGGCGTTCATCGTCAACGATTCGGTCAGCCTGACCAAGCGGCTGGGCGCGGACGGCGTGCATCTGGGGCAGAGCGATGGGACTGTCGCGGACGCCCGCGCGCGGCTGGGCAAGGATGTCCAGATCGGGGTAACGTGCCATGGCAGCAAGCATCTGGCGATGGAGGCGGGTGAGGCGGGCGCGGATTATGTCGCGTTCGGCGCCTTTTTTCCCAGCACGACGAAGGACGCCCAGCATGTCGCGGGGGTGGATGTGCTGAACTGGTGGCAGGCGTTGTTCGAGATTCCGTGCGTGGCGATCGGGGGGATCACCCCCGGTAATTGCGCACCGCTGGTGCGCGCGGGCGCTGATTTCATCGCGGTTTCGGCAGGCGTGTGGCACGGCGATGAGGCGGCTAATGTGGCGGCGCTGGCAAAGGCGATCGCAGGAGCCTGCTAATTCCTCCCCGTTTTGGGGAGGAACTAAATCGCTTGATCCGTTTCTCCCTTGTGTCATTCCCCTGCAATGACAACCTCATCATCCCCCCGCGAGCTGACCCTGCGCGGTATCCTGCTCGGCGCAGTGCTGACGGTAATCTTTACCGCGGCCAACGTCTACCTGGGGTTGAAGATCGGGATTACCTTTGCGACCTCGATCCCGGCGGCGGTGATTTCGATGGCGGTGTTACGGTCGTTTTCGGGCGTGACGATCCAGGAAAACAACATCGTCCAGACCATCGCCTCGGCGGCAGGCACGCTGTCGGCGATCATTTTCGTGCTGCCGGGGCTGGTCATGATCGGCTGGTGGACGCATTTTCCCTATTGGCAATCGGCGGCGGTGATCGGCGTCGGCGGGATTCTGGGGGTGATGTATTCGGTACCGCTGCGCCGGGCGCTGGTGACAGGCTCGGACTTGCCCTATCCTGAAGGCGTTGCTGCCGCCGAAGTACTGAAGATTGGCGCTGGAGTTGGCGGCGAGGCGGAGAACCGCAAGGGTATGGCGGCGATCGTGGCGGGCGGCGTGCTGTCGGCGGGCTATGCCTTGCTGGCCAAGACGCAATTGCTGGCCGAGGAAGCCAGCGTCGCGGTGCGGCTGGGGCCGGGCGCGACCAGCTTTTCGACAAGTTTTTCGCTGGCCTTGATCGGTGTCGGCCATCTCGTCGGGATGGCGGTGGGCATGGCGATTCTGGTCGGGATGGCGATCGGCTGGCTGGTGCTGCTGCCGCATTATACTGCGGGCGGCCTTCCTGCGGGCATGGCACTGGCCGATTTCGTCAGCGCAACCTTCCGTCACAAGGTGCGGTTTGTGGGCGCCGGGACGATCGGCGTGGCGGCGGTGTGGACCTTGCTGCGGGTGATCGGCCCGATCGTGCGCGGCATCGCGGCGGCGCTGTCGGCCAGCCGGGTGCGCCAGTCGGGGGCGGGAGCCACGCTGCCCCGCGAAGAGCAGGATTTGCCGATCGGGCTGGTCGGCGCGGTCATCCTGGCATCGATGGTGCCGATCGGGCTGCTGCTCGCCGATTTTGCGAGGGGAGGCCCGATCGCGGCGGCATTCTGGCCAACTTTGCTCGCCACCATCGCCTATGTGCTGGTGATCGGCATCGTCATCGCCTCGGTTTGCGGCTATATGGCGGGGCTGATCGGCGCCTCCAACTCCCCGGTTTCGGGCACCGGCATCCTGTCGGCGTTGGGCATCGCGTTGCTGCTGGCGGCGATTTTCGGACGAGGCGTTGATCCCGTGGCGACCAAGGCGCTGGTCGCTTTTGCGCTGTTCGTGACCGCAATCGTGTTCGGCGTGGCGACGATTTCCAACGACAATCTCCAGGATCTGAAAACCGGGCTGTTGGTGGGTGCGACACCATGGCGCCAGCAGGTCGCGCTGGTGCTGGGGGTGATTTTCGGGGCGCTGGTGATCCCGCCGATCCTGCAATTGCTGAACGTCACCTTCGGCTTTCAGGGCACCCCCGGCGCGGGGCCGCAGGCGCTGGCCGCACCGCAGGCCGCGCTGATCACCGCGATTGCCCAGGGGGTGCTGGGCGGTACGCTGGACTGGAACCTGATCGCCATCGGTGCGGCGATTGGCGCGGCGGTGATCGTCATCGATGAATTACTGCGCAAAACTGGGCGCGGCAGCCTGCCGCCGCTGGGCGTGGGCATGGGCATTTACCTGCCGATGAGCCTGACCGTGCTGATCCCGTTAGGCGCGATCATCGGGCATTATTACAATCGCTGGGCGCGAACCGCGCGTGATCCGGCGCTGGCGGAGCGGCTGGGGGTGCTGGCGGCCACCGGGCTGATCGCGGGCGAAAGCCTGTTCGGGGTCGCCTTTGCCGGCATCGCCGCCGCCACCGGCAGCCCGACGCCGCTGGCGCTGGTCGCGGTCCATGACTTTGCCGCGCCGCTGGCAGTAGCGGTGTTTGCAGGCGCGATCGCGTGGCTGTATTTGTCCACGCGCAAGGCCGCCAGCTAGGGTGTGTTGATATTTGGCCCATGCCGGGCTGCGAACGACCGCCCGCGCTGTGGTATGACGCGAGTCCTTCGGATCGCTTTGAGCTTCCAGTGCTCACGGCCCAAAAGGCCGCTGCGCTCCGGGTCTCGAAATCAGCCATTCTCGCTCCACCATGAGCCAAATCTCAACACACCCTGGGTTTTCCGTTAAAGGCGCCGCGACAATTTGAGGGTTGCGCGATTGCTGTTTTGCGTGCTCACCATGGGCGACGTAAACCATGTCCGCTCGCGTTGAACGTCTGACCGCGTTGCATAATTTGTCATGGAGAGCTCAGTGATGCCCGCCACCAGCGGCCTTTCGCCCGCCGCCATTGCACTGAACCGGTTCGGGCTGGGGGCCACGCCGAACGATCCGCCCCCGGTCGATCCCCGATTGTGGCTGACCAGCCAGTTCGATCGCTTCAATCCGCTGTCGCAGGGGTTTGCCGCGCTGGCCGATCCGGGCGTCATGGTGAAAGCCTATCGCCTGCAGCAGCAACAGGCGCGGCAGACGGCACTTATGCAACCCCAAGAGGCGATGGTTCCGGGCAAGCCAGCGCGGTCGGCGGCGCAGATCGCCGCGCGGCAGGATTTTGCCCAGGACGTCCAGGCGCTCTATCGTCAGGCTGTTCAGGCCCGCAGCCAAAGCGCGCTCGAAACAGAGGCACCCTTTGTTGAGCGTATGGTCCATTTCTGGGCCAACCATTTCTGCGTTTCTGCGGATAATCCCCAGACCGCCGCGTTTGTCGGTGCTTTCGAGCGTGACGCGATCCGCCCCCACGTGCTTGGCCGGTTTGAGGACATGCTGCTGGCCGTGGAACACCACCCGGCGATGCTGATCTACCTCAACCAGATCCAGTCGATCGGCCCGAACAGCCTGGCCGCCCAGCGCGCGTCGCTGCATAATCCGGGTGCGGCGCGCGGCCTTAACGAGAACCTGGCGCGCGAGATCATGGAATTGCATACGCTCGGCGTGCGGTCGGGTTACAGCCAGGCCGATGTCACCGAATTTGCCCGCGCGCTGACCGGCTGGAACGTCGATGCGCAGGATTTGCGCGATAACGGCAATGCCGATGATTTTGCCTTTCGTCCCAATCTGCACGAACCGGGGTCGCGGCAGATTCTGGGCAAGACCTATGCGCAGGCGGGTGCCGATCAAGCCCGCGCGGCGCTGATCGACTTTGCCCATGCGCCACAGACCGCCAGCCATATCGCCACAAAGCTGGCCCGTCACTTTGCCGGCGACACGCCGCCCCCGGCGCTGGTCGATCGGCTGGCGGGCAGTTTTGGCGCGACGCATGGCGATCTGCCCGCGCTTTACCGGACGCTGATCGACAGCCCCGAACCATGGGTTCCCATGCCGCTGAAGTTCAAAACGCCGTGGGAGTGGACGATCTCGGCGCTGCGCGGGCTGGGGCGGCAGCAGATCGGGCAGATGCAGATGGCGGGGGTGCAAAACCAACTGGGCCAGCCGGTGTGGAAGCCGGGATCGCCTGCGGGTTGGGATGATGTTGCGGCCAGTTGGGCCGCGCCCGACGCGCTGCTGCGCCGGGTCGAAATTGCCCAGCGGCTGGTGGCGCCGGTTGCAGCGACGTTGGACGCGCGCTCGCTCGGTCCGAAATTGCTGCCCGCCGCGTTCAGTTCCGCTACTCAGGAACAGGTGGAGCGCGCCGAAAGCCCGGCCAGCGCGCTTGCCCTGCTGCTGGTTTCGCCCGATTTCCTGAGGAGATAGCGCCATGGTCGCTCGCCGCCAATTCCTGTCGTTATCGGCCCTGGGCGCGGGCGCGATACTGGTCGCTCCGATGATGGCGCTGGCGACCGTCGCCACGGACCGGCGTTTCGTGTTCATCATCCAGCGCGGCGCTGCCGACGGGCTCAATATCGTCATACCCTATGCCGATCCCGCCTATGCCCCGCTGCGCGGCGCACTGGCTATCGATGTCGGCGCGGCGACCCGGCTCGACGGCACCTTTGCGCTGCACCCGTCGCTGGCCGAAACCGGCAGGATGTTCGCGCAGAAACAGGCGTTGTTCGTCCATGCGGTAGCCTCGCCCTATCGGGATCGATCGCATTTCGACGGTCAGAACGTGCTGGAAACCGGCGGAACCCAGCCTTACCAGCGCAGCGACGGCTGGCTGAACCGGCTGGTGGCGATGCTGCCGCAATCGCGAGATTCTCGGGACGGGGCGATTGCACTGGCCGAAACGGTGCCGATGGCGCTGCGCGGGAAGGCGCAGGTGACATCCTATGGCCCGTCCGCGCTGCCGACGGCATCCGATGATCTGATGCTGAGGGTCGGCCAGCTTTATGGCGCCGATCCGCAGCTGCATCCGCTGTGGTCGGCGGCGCTGGAGGCGCGGCGGATGGCCGGCGACGGCGCCGCAAAGCCCGATCCGGCCAGCCTGGGCGCCTTGACCGCAAAGTTCCTGAGCGCACCAGACGGCCCCCGCATCGCCATGCTGGAAACCGGCGGCTGGGATACCCACAGCGGGCAACAGGGGCGGCTGGCCGCGCAGTTGAAGGCGCTGGACACATTGTTGACGGCGCTGCGCGATGGTCTTGGCCCGACCTGGGCGCAGACCACGGTGCTGATCGCCACCGAGTTCGGGCGGACTGCCGCCGCCAATGGCACCGGCGGAACCGATCATGGCACCGGCTCGGTGGCGATGCTGGTCGGCGGTGCGGTGCGCGGCGGGCGGGTGATCGCAGACTGGCCCGGCCTGTCCGCCGCCGCGCTATACGACAACCGCGACCTGCGGCCGACGGCGGCTCTGGATGAGCTGATCGCGGGCGCCGCCGCAGCAAGCCTGGGGCTGGACCCGGACCATGTCGCGCGCACGGTGTTCGGCGGCGGCAAAGCCATGCTGGTGTGACGTAGTGTCTGACCCGAAACTTGCGTTTCGGGAAGTCGGCACCAGCCTGCGCCCCCGCCCGGCCACCCCATAGTTTACTATCGTG
>JALYHR010000095.1 GCA_030776465.1 Pseudomonadota bacterium | reverse complement strand
GCCGGGGTCAGTTTGTGCGGCGCCATGGCGAAGGGCAAGGATTATTGCGCGGGGACGATGGCGCGGGGACGAGAATCCCGGCGGCGTGGTGCGGGGCTTGTCAAATAATGGCGTATCAGAGGCTTCGACAAACACCCTAATACGCCAAGTTCAACAGTGTCGGACGCAAACGAGGCCGGGGCCCAGAAACATCAACTTAAATTCCAGCAATAAAAGCCGAACCCGCCACGGGACCATGCGATTTCTTTTTCTAACGAAGACTTGGGCGGAACAATGACCATTGGCCCTTGTTGGGCAGATGGGATCGACAACAGGAGGTCACATGATTTCGCAACACGCGCGCTTATTGTCCGCAGCCGTCATCGGCATTGCGCTGTCGACCGCGCTTGGCGCGCAGTCCTCGTCGTCTGGCTCGCCCGCCGCCCGGCCACCGGTGTTTCGCGCGCCGTCGGCGCAGCAGCCGCCCAAAGCGGCGCCCGATATGCAAGCAGTACTCGACGCCCTTGGAAAGCTGGGCGCCAAGCCGGTGCAGACGCTCAGCCCTGCCCAGGCCCGGGCACAAGCCTCGCCGGCCGACGCCGTCAGGGCGGTCCTGAAAGCCCGCGGCATGTCGACTTCGCCCGACCCTGCGGTGTTGACCCGTGAACTCGCCTATGGGGCCGACCCGATGCAGAAGGCGCGTATTTATCGGCCGGCCAAGGCACCGCCGGGCCCCCTCCCGCTGATCGTCTATTATCATGGCGGGGGGTGGGTGATCGCCGACCTCGATGTCTATGATTCGGGGCCTCGCATGTTGTCCAAGAAACTCAACGCGCTGGTCGTCTCGGTCGAATATCGTCACGCGCCCGAGTTCAAGTTTCCGGCGCAGCATGACGACGCCGTGACGGCCTACCGCTGGATCCTGAACAATGCCCGTGGCTGGGGCGGGGATGTCGGGCGGATGGCCTTCGCTGGCGAAAGCGCCGGGGGCAATCTGGCGATCACCACCGCGATCGCCGCGCGCGATCGCGGACTGGCGATGCCGCGTCATATCCTGTCGGTCTATCCCATCGCCGACTCGCGACCGGGAATTCCGTCGCGGCTGATCAATGCCAACGCGAAACCGCTCAATACGCCGATGCTGGACTGGTTCGGCTATTATTACACGCGCAGTCCCAAAGACCTGCAGGATCCGCGCATCAATCTCGTCCGCGCCAATCTGCGTGGGCTTCCGCCGGTGACGATCGTCAATGCGCAGATCGACCCGTTGCTGTCCGATGGGGTCAATCTGGCGGCGGCCCTGCGCCGCGCGGGCGTGCCCGTCGAACAGCGCACGTTCGGCGGGGTGACGCACGAGTTTTTCGGAATGGGCGCGGTGGTCAACGGTGCGAAGTTGGCAAACGACTATGCCGTCGCGAGATTGCGGGCGGCGACGGGTCGAATGCGACCGCGCTGATGCACGGTGAACGTGCCGAAAATATTATTGGGTAAGGATAGTCCTTTTCCCCAAGATTTTGAAGAAGCAGGCGGTCGGTCGAATTCGTGCGAGCGCCGGCTCCAGACGATGACAAGAAAGTTCGGCCGCCGAAAATTGAACTGAATTTTGAAGGGATTGCGCTGATCCAGCAGTTCGGGTTCGGCAGCGCGTGAAGGGATCAGCTTATCGCCGAGATTATTCCACTCAAGGCCGCCTTGTCGCTCGTCGATGCGATGGTCGAGGCATCGGACGGCTTGCTGCTCCTGCTCGATGGGGATCTCGCGATCGTCGCTGCAAGCGACGCGCTTTGCCACGCGTTCGACCTCGCGTCCGCTGAAATCATCGGCAAGCCGATTTTCGCGATGGGCAACGGCGAATGGGACCTCAGTCGCCTGCGCTCGCTGCTGACCGCCGTCGCAAGTGGCACGACGACGTCGCCCTACGAGCTGTTCTTCGAATCGCCCGGCAAGCGCGGCAGGCGTTGCCTCGAAATCCATGCCCAGAAGATCAACTATGACGATCCCGGCGCCGCTCGGCTCCTCGTCGCCATGCTCGACCTGACCGATACGCGCGCCGCCGAGGCCGAGACCGAAAAGCTGATTGCCGAAAAGATGCTGCTCAACCGCGAGCTGCAGCACCGCGTCGCCAACAGCCTGCAGATCATCGCCAGCGTGCTCATGCAATCGGCCTCGCGCGTCTCGTCCGAGGAAGTTCGCACCCATTTGCATCAGGCACACAGCCGGGTCATGTCGATCGCCGAAGTCCAGCGGCAGTTGGCGTCGACCGGAGCGGATGCAGTCGCGCTCCGACCCTATCTGGCCCAGCTGTGTTCGAGCATCGCGACTTCGATGATCCACGATCCGGAGCGTATCAAGCTCGCTGTCGAAGTGGATGACAGCAAGGTTTCGTCCGAGACGTCGATCAGTCTCGGCCTGATCGTCACCGAACTGGTCATCAACGCGCTCAAGCACGCTTTTCCGGATAGCCACCGCGGCACTATCAAGGTCGATTATGCGGGCGAAGGTGCCGACGGTTCATGGATGCTGGAAATCGCCGACAACGGCGTGGGAATGCCCGCACCCGGCGACGCACCCGCCACTGCCGGACTGGGCACGGCGATTGTCGAGGCGCTGGTTCGTCAGCAACGTGCCCGGCTGACGATTGCATCCGGCAACCCGGGTACCATCGTTTCTATTCAGTTCGACCCCGCCGGCACGCAAAATGCCGACATTGTGCCACTCGGCCGCGCCGCCTAGGAGCTGATATCGCCCTGTTCCGTCCCATCGCCAAGGATTGAATGTGCAAGTCCATCAACAGCGAGAAGAGCGTGCAAGACTGATGCAGCTCTTCGATCGGTCCGGTCTCGGGGATGGGCTGTGCGGGGCCGAAGAGGCAATGATTGTTGGGCTGTGGCGGACAGCGCGGCACCATCCGTCCAACAGCAGGATCGAGGCCGGTGAGGGCGTCAGGCTGATCACCAGCGGATGGGCAGGCTGGTTGCGCTGCGCCGACGATGGGCGGCGGCTGATTTTCCTGTTCCTCATGCCCGGTGACTTCATCGTTCCGGGGCTGTTTACCGTCCGCAACTGCGATCTCGTCAGCCTTACGCCCGTTCGCACCGTCGACGCGTCAGCGCTGATCCAGGATGGTGGAGCGGTGTCACCCAAATCATCACAGATGATCCATGCCAGCGGCCTGCGCTATCGCCACTTGTTGCTCGATCATATGACTCGACTGATGGTCGGCTCCACGACCAGCAGCATCGCGCTCCTGCTGACCGAATTCCATGAGCGCTCGCTGCGCTCTGGCGCGTGCATTGACGGGCGGTTCAGCTTGCCGATCGGCCAGCGGATGCTCGCCGCAGCGCTTGGGCGGAGCGCGGTCCAGGTCAACAAGGTGATCAGCAAATTCCAGGCGGATGGGCTGATCCGGGTTGGCTATGACTGGCTACAGGTTCTCGATCCCCCCGGCCTTGAGGCGCTCTCGGGCATGAGCGGCAAGAATCCCGCCGCGTTAATGCCCCATCAGGCAATGCTCGCGCGAGGTTGATCGGGTTGTGCAGCAAGACGCGAAATGGATTCCCCGATCGGTGGTTCTTTGCTAATAATAAATGACGCGAACTGTTATGAAATTCAAACACTCTGCGGTTTGAGTCGAGCCAGTGCGCGGCTAAAGTTGGCTCACGTCAATCAGGGGAAATGATCATGCGTTTATCCATCCTCGCGCTCGCTACCGCCGCAGTGGTCGCCTCGCCGGCCGCGGCGCGCGACGGCGCCTATGCTGGGATTGAGGGCGGCATTCTGTTCCCACTAGCGACGCGCTACAGCGTCGACGCGCTGCGCGTGCAGTCGGTCCCCACGGGGAGCGGGCTGCTCGGCCAGACGGTCACCACGACCAACGTCAACTATGGCAGCGGTTTCGTCTCCGACTATAAGCGCGGCGTCGATCTCGATGCCATCGTCGGGTATGATCTCGGTTTCTTCCGGATCGAGGGAGAGGTCGGCTACAAGCGAACGCGCGCCAAGAATTTCACGGCCAGCAGCACGTTGCTTGCTGCGATCAATACGGCGCCGATCAGCGGCGTCACTTCGAGCCGGTTCGGCTTTCCCGACCAGACGCGGGTGACGTCGGTTATGCTCAACGGTCTGGTCGACTATGACATCGCGCCAGGCCTGCGCATTTATGGCGGCGGCGGCGCGGGTCGCGCGCGCGTGAAATCGTTCGGCCAGCGCGACAATGGCTGGGCTTATCAACTGATTGCCGGGGCCTCGACCGCGATCAGTGCCAACGTCGATCTCGGGCTTAAATACCGCTATTTTCAAACCGGGCGCCTCCATTATGCCAACGGCGCTGTCTTCAGCGATCCGGTGACCGGCGCGACCTCGACCTCGACGTATCGCGAGACCGGCAAGTTCCGTTCGCACAGCCTCTTGGCGAGCCTGATTTTCAACTTCGGCGGGGTCGAGACGGCGCCGCCGCCACCGCCGCCGCCAGTGGTTGAGGCGCCTGCTCCGCCGCCGCCGCCCGCGACCCAGACTTGCGCCGATGGATCGGTGATCGACGCTGCCGCGGCCTGCCC
>JALYHR010000094.1 GCA_030776465.1 Pseudomonadota bacterium | reverse complement strand
AGATGGATTGCTTCGCTGCGCTCGCAATGACGAGTCATAAGGCAGAGCCGCTGGTATCAGATTAACGGCACGACGCTACAGGCCGCATCGGTAACGCTGAAAGCGGCCCCTCTGGGAATAGCCGACTCATTCGCCCGATTCTTGACCCCATTGCGCGGGAAATGTGGGTGCAATGGCAATTGTTCGGCTTTTCGCTGGGTCATTGGCGCGGGTAGAAGCGGTGTTTCGGGGCAATCGACGTGGTTCAGATCGGAACAAAACTAGAATATCAATCGATTGCTGCGCAATAATCCCCAGCCGAACGGCCCAAAAACCGTAAAAATGCCAATTTATCCACCAAAGTGGCACAATTTCCCGTAATTTCCCTTTCCTGCCCGCCCCGGACGCGGTAAGTATCGGCATCGACAGAGATTCATCTCCAAATCGGGCACAGCTTTTGGCCCGACTTGGCGGACCCATCGGCGCACCTGGTGTTGCCGGGCGGAGAAGCTCTGTGTTTGCAGGGGTCTGCGCAGGGACGGGGGCATTTTGTTGGCTGGTTCGTCTGTCATTTACGGAGGACACGGCTTTTCGCCCAAGGGCGACAAGGGGCGCTACGTGCTGCCCGCCCACTTCCGCAAGCTGGTGACCGAATCGAGCCGCGGCGAGAACATATTATATGTCACCCGGCACGAAGACTGGAACTGCCTGGTCGGTTTCGGCAGGTCCTATTACGATAAGCTCGATTCCGAGATCGACAAGGCCGAAGAAAATGCGTTGCGCATCGGCCAGCCCTTCGATCGCGCCACCCGCGACCTCGTATTCGGTAACATTGTCGAGATCGCCTACGACAATTCGGGTCGGCTGATCATTCCATCCTATTTGCGCGAAATCGTCGAAGTCGACGAGCACCTCTATTTCCACGCCACGCGCGAGACTTTTTCGATGTGGGCGCCGCATGTGCTCGACGCGCGGGAAGGTGCGCAATGGGCTGTGGCCAAGGCCGCCTGCGCCAGTTTCATGAACGGCGCCAGCAGGGGCGCGCGCAAATGACGGGCGCGAATCAGATCGGGGCTGAAACCTCGGCCCGGCATATTCCGGTGCTGCGCGATGAAGTGCTGGCGGCGCTCGCGCTGGGTCACCGTACAGACATGGTCATCATCGACGCCACCTTTGGCGCGGGCGGCTATTCGCGTGCCTTTCTTGACAAGGGCGCCATCGTCCATGCCTTCGACCGCGATCCCGACGCCATCGCGGCGGCGCAAAGCTGGCCGGAAACCCGGCTGAACCCGCCCCGGCTGGTGCTGCACTCGCGCCGGTTCTCGGAAATGGTCGCGGCCATGGCCGAAGCCGGGATCAGCGCGGTGGACGGCATTGCCATGGATATCGGGGTCTCTTCGATGCAGCTCGATCAGGCGGCGCGCGGCTTTGCCTTTGCCAGCGACGGCCCGCTCGACATGCGGATGGAGCGCGAAGGCCCCAGCGCCGCCGATTTCGTCAACACCGCCGATGAAGGCGACATCGCCGACGTGCTGTTCCGCTATGCCGAAGAACGGCAATCGCGCCGCATCGCCCGCGCCATCGTCGCTGCCCGCCCGCTGACCACCACGGGCGAACTGGCGCGGGTCGTGCGCAAGGCGCTTGGCTATCGGCCCGGCGCACCGAAAGACCCGGCGACGCGGACGTTCCAGGCGATCCGCATCCACGTCAACGCCGAACTGGACGAGCTGGAGGCCGGGCTTGCCGCTGCGGAAACCCTGCTCGCCGCCGGTGGCCGACTGGCGGTGGTGTCGTTCCACAGCCTGGAGGACCGCATCGTCAAGCAATATCTGCGCGAGGCCAGCGGTGCCGCAGTGGCGACATCGCGCCACATGCCCGAGGCGCTGCCCAGCCGCCCACCCGTGTTTCGTGACGTCAGCAAGGCGGTGCGACCCGGCGCCGCAGAAATCGACCGCAATCCCCGCGCCCGTTCGGCCACGCTGCGTTTTGCCACGCGCAGCGATGCCCCGCCGCGCGGACCCAACCCAACCCCGGCCGGTGGCACCCACTCCCAACCAGTGCGTGACAGGAGAGCTGCATGAATATGACCCGCGACCGTGTCCAGTCGATCGGCTGGTTTACCCTGTTGACGGTTTGTACGGTGTTGACCGGCTCGTTGGTGCTGCGGGTCAACGCCGTCAAAAGCCAGGTTCAGATTTCGCAGCGCAAGATCATTGCCCTGACGCGCGAGAATCAATTCCTCGAAACCGAGTATGAGACGCGCGCCAACCAGCAGCAATTGTCCGATATCAACGATCTGGATTTCGGCTACAAAGCGCCGGATTCGGGGCAATATCTCGAAAACGAACGCCAGTTGGCCATGCTTGGCAAACCGCGTGGCGTCGATGCGCCCGCCCCGATCGAGGTCGCCAGCAATGACGAGCCCACCGTGCAGGAGCGCAGCGCCGACGCCAACGTGAACAGCTCCGGCTCCAGCACTTTGGGCAGTCTCGTACCCCAGATGATCAGCCGGGCGATGGCTGCCGAGGTTCCGGTATCAACCTTACGGCGGCACGTCGATGCAGCCAGCCTGCGTGAGCGGCTGGCGCGCATCGATCCGCCCGAACATAGCGAATGAACCGTACCGCGATCCAGGTTTACAATGCATTCTCGGTCGCCTCGGGGCCGACCATGAGCGGCGCGCGGCCATCCCCAGCGAGCATGGCGGCAGCCCAGCGCATCGAGGTATCCGATGTCCGCAAACGCGCCGTCAGCGAGGCGAAATGGCGCGCCCTCTGGGTTTTGCGGGTGTTCGGGGTGATCGCGCTGGGCGCCTGCGCGCAGATCGTCCACCTTGGCCTGTTCGAATCCGATCCGCCCAGCACCGCCGATGGCCTGCTGCCCGATCGCGGCGATATCGTCGACCGCAACGGGGTGCCGCTGGCCCGCGCCTTTCCGGCCTATTCGCTGTGGTTCAATCCCAAGGCGATGGGCGATGGCTCGCCGCTGGTGCAAAGCCCGGCGGTCATTGCGGCGGCGCTGCAGCGGATTTTCCCCGACATGAGCGTGGCCGACCTGACGGCGCGACTGGCATCGGGCCAGCCCGGCTATCTGCGTCGGCGCATCCTGCCCGACGAGGCCAATCGCATTCATGCGCTGGGCGAACCTGCGCTGGAATTCCCGCGTGAGAGCGAACGCTATTATCCGCAAGGCTCGATGGGGGCGCATTTCCTGGGCTATGTCGATGCCGAGGGGCATGGCCAATACGGCATGGAACAAGTCCTCGATCACCGGCTGACCGATCGCGCGCTGCGCGGTACGCCCACGGTGCTGTCGATCGACACCCGCGTGCAGGGTGCGCTGGAAGATGAATTGCTGCGCGCCATCCGCGAATCGAACGCCAAGGGCGGCGGCGCGATGGTCATGGATGTCGATACCGGCGAAGTGCTGGGGCTGGCCTCGCTGCCTTCGTTCGATCCCAACATGCCGCGTATCCTGGGCGCGAACGGCCAGAAACTGATGCGCAATCACCTCACCAGCGAGACGTATGAGCTGGGCTCGGTGTTCAAGCCGCTGACCGTCGCCTCGGCGATCGAGGCAGGGACGATCACCGATCTGGCGCGGCGCTATCCCGCTAATGGCCAGCGCGAAGTCGGCGGGCATGTCGTCCACGACGACAAGAATTTCGGCGCGACGCTGGATGTTCCCGAAGCGCTGGTTCATTCATCGAATGTCGTGCTGGCGCAGGTTGGCGAGGAATTGGGCGGGGAACGCTTGTCCGCGACGCTGCGCTCGCTCGGTTTCGACCGCCGCCCGTTGATTGAACTGCCCGCGCGCGGCATGCCGACCTGGCCGCGCGGCAAATGGTCGGACGTGACCACCACGACGATTGCCTATGGTCACGGCCTGGCCGTCACCCCGCTGCATATTGCCTGTGCTTATGCCGCGCTGGTCAATGGCGGCGTCTGGCACCCGGCCACCTTGATGAAACTAGCCCCCGGCCAAATCCCCTATGGACGCCGCGTGTTCCAGGCCTCGACCAGTGCGCGGATGCGCCAGTTGCTGCGGCTGATCACCGAGGTCGGCACCGGGCGTTCGGCCAATGCCGCCGGGTTTCGTGTTGGCGGCAAGACCGGCACCGCCGAAATCGGCGACCGGGGCGGCTATCACAAAGACCGTGTGATCACGACGTTTGCCTCGGCCTTTCCGATGGATCATCCCCGCTATATCGTGCTGGCGACGCTGGAAGAGCCAAAGGCCACCGCCGCGACCAGCGGCCAGCGCACTGCGGCATGGAACGCGGCACCTGTTGTGGGCCGAGTGGTGCCGCGCATCGGCCCGCTATTGGGGATCATGCCTGACGATAGCCGCGATATCGATGTGTCGGATATGCGCCCGCTGATCGCCAATGGGGAAGGCGAGTGAAACTGGGCGAAGCGGCGCGGGCAGCGGGGATCGCGCTTGCGTCCGATGCTGCTGGAACGGTGCCGCTGACCGGTTTCGCCATCGACCATCGCAAGGTCGCCCCCGGCAATGTTTTCGGCGCCTTCCCCGGCAGCGTCGTCAATGGCGAGAATTTTATTGGCGCCGCTGTCGCCGCTGGCGCGGTCGCGGTCGTGGCGCGACCCGAAGCCTCGGTCACGGGCGCCATCCACATCGCCGATAAGGCGCCGCGCCGCGCCTTTGCCCGGCTGGCGGCGCAGTTTTACCAGCCGGTGCCTCCTGTGATCGTCGCGGTGACCGGCACCAATGGCAAGACGTCCTGCGTCGAAATGACCCGCCAATTGTGGCGCATGGCGGGGATGCGTGCCGCCTCGATCGGCACGCTGGGGGTGACGACCCCCGATGAAAGTGTTTCGACCGGGCTGACCACGCCTGATATCGTTACTTTTCTGGCCAATATGGCGGGGCTGGCGCGTGAGGGGGTGACCCATGTCGCCTTTGAGGCTTCCAGCCACGGCCTCGACCAGTACCGCAACGAGGGCTTGCGGGTCGTGGCCGGGGCCTTCACCAATCTCAGCCGCGACCATCTCGACTATCACGCCGACATGGAGACCTATTTTGCGGCCAAGATGCGGTTGTTCGACGAGGTGATTGCGCCCGATGGCACTGCCGTCATCTGGGCCGATGATCCCTGGTCGGACCGGGCCTGTGAACATGCCCGCCGACGCGGTCTGCGGCTGTTCACTGTTGGCGAGCGCGGCGAAGGGGTCCGCGTGCTCGCCCAAGTGCCTGGTCAATTGGGGCAAGTCCTGGATGTCGAGCATGACGGCGCCCGACGCAGGATCAAACTACCGCTGATCGGCGCATATCAGGCCGCCAACGCGCTGGTTGCGGCGGGACTGGCGCTCTCAGGGGGAGTTCCGCCCGATGCGCTGTTCGATGCGATGACGCGGTTGCAGGGCGTGCGCGGGCGACTGGAACGCGCCGCGATCAGCCCGGCGGGCACGCCCATTTACGTCGATTATGCGCATACTCCCGATGCGCTGGCCGCCGCGATTGCGGCGTTGCGTCCCCATGTGGCCGATCGGCTGATCCTGGTGCTGGGTGCGGGGGGCGACCGCGATTCTGGCAAGCGGGCGGAAATGGGCCGGGTCGCCGCGACGCTGGCCGATATCGCCATCGTCACCGACGATAATCCGCGCGGCGAAGACCCAGCGAGCATAAGATCGATGGTTATAGCGGGCGCAGCAGGCGGGAATCTGCGTGAAGTCGGCGACCGCCGCGCCGCGATTGCCGAAGCCATCGCGCTGGCCGGGCGCGACGACATCGTGCTGATCGCGGGCAAGGGTCATGAACAGGGCCAGATCATCGGCCGGGGCGAGGCGATGCGGATATTGCCTTTCGACGATGTGACGGTTGCGCGCGATGCGGCGGGCGCATTATTGGGTCATGGAGAACAGGGATGAGGATTTTCGCGATCGCCCGGTCCCCCTCCCCTTCAGGGGAGGGGTTAGGGGTGGGGTCTCTCGTCCGGGTCCGACGTCGCGCTCACACGATAAACCCCACCCCCAGCCCCTCCCCTGAAGGGGAGGGGGGAAGAAGGTCCGAACATCGAGGTTGGCATGAATAAATTACAGCGCGCCCGAGTCATCGCCTGGCCTGCGGAACTGGCCGACGCCTTGCCGCTGGCTCTGTGGAGCGCGCGTGGCGTTGCCGAGGCGACCGGCGGCACCGCCTCGGGCGAATTCCTGATGGGCGGCGTCGAGATCGATTCGCGTGAGGTTCGCGAAGGCGATCTGTTCGTCGCGTTGAAGGGCGAGGCTACCGACGGGCATCGTTTTGTCGAAGCCGCGATGCAGCGCGGCGCGGGTGCGGCTTTGGTCGAACACGAGATTCCGGGGCGGCATATCCGCGTTTCCGACAGTTTTCTCGCGCTCCAGGCATTGGGCCAGGCAGCGCGGGCGCGCACCAGTGCCACGATCCTGGGGGTGACCGGATCGGTCGGCAAGACCAGCGTCAAGGAAGCGCTGTTCGCCGCGCTCGACCGTTCCAGCCGGGGGGCGGCGCATCGCTCGGTCAAAAGCTACAACAACCATGTCGGCGTGCCGCTCAGCCTGGCGCGGATGCCGGCGCGGGCGCAATTCGGCATTTTCGAAATGGGGATGAACCATGCTGGCGAAATCGCCGCGCTGACCGCGCAGGTTCGCCCGCATGTCGCGGTGATCACCAATATCGCCCCCGCGCATATCGAGATGCTGGGCAGCGAAGAAGCAATTGCCGACGCCAAGGCCGAGATATTCCAGGGGCTGCTGCCGGGCGGAACCGCCATTATTCCTGCCGACAGCCCGCATTTCGCCCGTTTGAAATCGACGGCGCTGGCCTGCGGTGCGCAAGTCGTCTCGTTTGGCCGCGATGCCGCAGCCGATGTCCGGCTACTCGATGCCGTTCCCGCCGCGCGGGGTTCGCTTGTCACCATAGACATGGGCGACCGCCGGGTGTGCTATACTGTGGCGTCGGCGGGCGAGCATTGGGTGATCAATTCGCTGGCGGTGATGGCGGCAGTGCGCGCGGCTGGCGGCGACCTGGGCGCGGCGGGGCTGGCGCTGGCCGAACTGGAAGGCATGGCGGGGCGCGGCGCCCGGCACACTATCCGCGCGGCGGACAGCGGCACGGCGCTGCTCATCGATGAAAGCTACAACGCGAACCCGGCCTCGATGCGGGCTACTCTGGCATCCCTGGCGCAGGTTCCGGCGCGGCGGCGTATCGCGGTGCTGGGCGCGATGAAGGAACTGGGCGATTTTGCGCCGTCGCTCCATGCCGCGCTGGCCGAACCGATCGCTGCCGCTGGCGTGAACATTGCGGTGCTGGTCGGCGACGAAATGGTGGCTCTAGCGGATGAACTGGGGAAATCGGCGCAATCGGCCCTTGGCAGTGGCTGCGCCTTTGTCCATTGCCGCAGCGTGGATGAGGCGCGCGCGGCCCTGGCTTCCTATGGTATCGCCGACGGCGATGCGATTCTGGTCAAGGGGTCGAACTCGGTGGGGTTAGGCGCGCTCGTGACCGCTCTTGCCGCCAAACCCGACGGGTCGTAACCGAATTATGCTATACCTCATCGCCGACTATTTTCATTTTGTCGGGGCGGCCAATCTCATCCGCTACCAGAGTTTTCGCGCCGGTGCGGCGCTGATGACCGCGCTGACGGTGGGGCTGCTGATCGGTCCGCGATTTATCATGATGTTGCGGGTGCGCCAGGGCAAGGGCCAGCCGATCCGCGAGGACGGCCCAAAGACCCATTTCGCCAAGCGCGGCACCCCGACCATGGGCGGGCTGATGATCCTGATATCGCTGCTGGTGGCGATGTTCCTGTGGATGGACCTGACCAATCCCTTTGTCCTGGCTTGCCTGGCGGTAACGCTGGGCTTCGGCGTGATCGGTTTTCTTGATGATTACGACAAGATCACCAAGCGCAGCCACAAAGGTATTTCGGGCAGGATGCGGCTGATCGCCGAGTTCGCCGTCGCCGGGGTCGCGGCGTGGATCATCGTCAGCCAGATCAGCACCAACCTCTATGTGCCGTTCCTCAGCAAGCGCTATATTCCGCTCGGCTACTTTTACTATGTGTTTGCCGCAGTGGTGATCGTCGGCGCGGGCAATGCCGTCAACCTGACCGATGGCCTGGACGGGCTGGCGACGATGCCGGTGATCATCGCGGCGGGCACCTTTGCGGTCATCGCCTATCTGACCGGCCGCGTCGATTATGCGACTTATCTGGGCATTCCGCATGTGCCGCGCGCGGGGGAACTGGCGATCCTGTGCACCGGGATCATGGGCGCGGGGCTTGGCTTCCTGTGGTTCAATGCGCCGCCCGCCGCCGTGTTCATGGGCGATACCGGCAGCCTTGCCCTGGGCGGCGCGCTGGGCGCGATCGCGGTGGCCGCCCATTCCGAGATCGTGCTGGCGATCGTCGGCGGATTGTTCGTGCTGGAGGCGGCCTCGGTCATCATCCAGGTGTTGTTTTACAAGCGCACCGGGCGGCGGGTATTTCGCATGGCGCCCATCCATCACCATTTCGAACAGCTTGGCTGGGCCGAATCGACCGTGGTCATCCGGTTCTGGATCGTTTCGATCGTGCTGGCGATCATCGGCCTGTCCACGCTGAAGCTGAGGTGATCACATCGACCGCCTTTGCCGGAAAGCGTTACGCCGTGCTTGGCCTTGCGCGTTCGGGTCAGGCGACGGTGGCGGCGCTGCTGGCAAGCGGGGCCGAGGTCACGGCGTGGGACTCGCGCGAGGAGCCACGCGCCGCCTTGTTTGCCGGGCATGAAGCCGAAGCAATGGCCGGACAGTTAAGCGCCGCCGACCCCTGCGCCATCGACCTTGCGGGTTATGCCGCAGTGGTCGTATCGCCCGGCGTGCCGATCAACCGTCACCCGGTCGCAGACGCAGCGCGCGCGGCGGCGGTGCCGATGATCTGTGATATCGAATTGTTTGCGCAAGCCCGCGCTGATCTGCCGCCGCACCGCGTGGTCGGCATCACCGGCACCAATGGCAAATCCACCACCACCGCGCTGGTCCACCATCTGCTGGTCACGGGCGGCGTTCCGGCGTTGATGGGCGGCAACATCGGCCTGCCGATCCTGAGCGAAGCGCCGCTGCCTGCCAATGCCCAAAGCCCCGGCGTTTATGTGCTGGAATTGTCGAGCTTCCAGATCGATCTGACGCTGCGGCTGGATTGCGACGTGGCGATCCTGCTGAACCTGTCGCCCGATCACCTCGATCGTTACGAAGGCTATGCCGCCTATATCGACGCCAAGGCGCGGGTGTTCGGGATGCAGGCGCCAAGCACGCCCGACCAGCCACGTCTGGCGATCGTCGATTACCACGCCGAGATGGATGAAGACGTGATGCGTTATGCCCCCGAGGGCCAGCCGTTCCTGTTCATCGATGGTGTCGATATCCCTGGCAATCAAGCCGATTGGCCATCGCTCCACGGCCCGCACAACCGTGCCAACGCCGCCGCTGCGGTCGCTGCGGTGCGTTACCTGGGGGTGAGCGAGGCCGCGATCGAGGTCGGGTTGAAGAGCTTTCGCGGCCTGCCGCACCGCATGGAAGTGATCGCCGAGGCGAACGGCGTGTTGTTTGTCAACGACAGCAAGGCGACCAATCCCGCATCCGCCGCGCCCGCGCTGGCGGCTTTCCCTCCCGATACCATAGCGACCCACGCTTCTCGACCACGCCCGCGCATTCACTGGATCCTGGGGGGGCTGCCCAAGAGCGACAATCTCGACGAATGCGTCCCCTATTTTCCCCATGTCGCCGCCGCCTATACGATCGGCGATGCCGGGCAGCTTTTTTGCGAGATCCTGGACCCGTTCATGCCGGTGCAGCGCAGCGAAATGCTGGTTGAGGCGATCCGCGAAGCCATGGCGGCGGCACAGCCCGGCGATGTCGTCATGCTGTCGCCAGCCTGCGCCAGCTTCGACCAGTTCCGCGATTATGAAGCGCGCGGGCTTGCCTTTCGCCAGATCGTCGAGGCACTGCTCGAAAGCGGCGCTTCCGGGAGTGAACAGACCGATCCTGAACAGGCCGATCCTGAGCAAGGGGTAAATCACTGATGGCAACCCAGCCGTTCATTCCCGGTTCCAGCCAGCCTGTTGGCGGCGCCCCGCACATCCGGCGGACCTGGCGCGGCGAGCTGGGGGTCTGGTGGCGCGAGATCGACCGCGTGCTGCTGGCGCTGGTGCTGGTGCTGATGGCGATCGGCACGCTGGCGGTGGCGGTGGCTTCGCCGGCCAGCGCGCAGCGGCTGTCCACTGCGCATGTCCGGCTGAACGACCTGCATTTCCTGGTACTGCACCTGCGCTGGCAGGCGTTCGGGTTGGCCGCCATGTTCGGGGCCTCGCGGTTGTCGCGCGATACGGCGCGGCGCACGGGGATCGTGCTGGGTTTCGCGATGCTGTTTGCGCTGATGCTGGTGCCCATTATGGGAACTTCGGTCAATGGCGCGAAACGCTGGCTGAACCTGGGGATGTCGCTCCAGCCGTCCGAATTCATGAAGCCGGCTTTTGCCATCGTCCTGGCCTGGATCCTGTCATGGCGGCTGCGCGATCCGCGCTTGCCGGTGATGGCGGTTGCCACCGGGATCATGGTGCTGATCGGCGGGTTGCTGATGGCGCAGCCAGATTTCGGTTCAACCGTGCTGTTCGCCGGGGTGTGGTTCGTGATGATGTTCCAGTCGGGGCTGTCGATGCGCCGCGTGGCGGCAGCGGCGGGCGCGGGGGTCTTCGGCCTGGCGCTGGCCTATATGTTCTACGGCAATGCCCGTCACCGCATCGATGCTTTTCTGGGCGGCGGCACGGCCTATGATCAGGTGGATATCGCCAAGCATACTTTGCTGGCGGGCGGCTGGACCGGGACCGGGCTGTGGCTGGGCACGCATAAGCTGAGCCTGCCCGAGGCGCATACCGACTATATCTTCTCGGTTATCGGCGAGGAAGGCGGGCTGATTGCCTGCACGGTGATCGTGCTGTTGTATTTCGCGATCATTTTCCGGGTGCTGGTCCGGCTGGTGAAAGAGGAGGATTTGTTCACCGTGCTGGCGGCGACCGGGCTGGTTGCGCAGTTGGGCGGGCAGGCCTTCATCAATATCCTGGTCAATCTGCAACTGTTTCCGTCCAAGGGCATGACCCTGCCGCTGATCTCCTACGGCGGGTCGTCCACCATCGCCTTGTGCCTGGGGGTCGGGTTCCTGCTGGCGATCACGCGGCGCAATCCGTTCCTATCGCGCGATCCGTTTTCGCGCCGGGTTAACGCGCATAAGACCCCGGCCAAGTTTGCGCCCAAGACGCCCACAGGTGCGCGCCAGTGACCGCAGTCACGCGTCATTATGTGCTGGCGGCGGGCGGCACCGGGGGTCATCTGATCCCGGCCTTCGCGCTGGCCTCGGAACTGGAACTTCGCGGGCATCGCGTGGCGCTGGTCACCGATGCGCGCGGCGCCGCCATTCCCGGCAAGCCAGCATCGTTGGCGGTCCATGTCCTGCCCGCCGGGCGGCTGGAGGGGCGGAACCCGATTGGCTGGCTGCGTGCGTTTTTAGCCATTCGTCAGGGTCGGCAGATGGCGCGCCAATTGTTCGGCTCATTCCAGCCCGCCGCCGTCATCGGCTTTGGCGGCTATCCGGCGCTCCCGGCGCTGCTCGGCGCGGGCGATCTGGGCATCGCCAGCATCATTCATGAGCAGAACGCGGTGCTGGGCCGGGTCAATCGTTTTCTGGCGTCGCGGGTCAATGCCATCGCCACTGCCTACGCCCGGGTCGATCGGCTGGCGGCCAGGTTGTCGCCGAAGGTTCACCTGGTCGGCAATCCGGTGCGCAGCGATGTGCTGGCCTTGCGGGAACAGCCGTTTCCGGCCTTTACCGCGACCAGCCCGCTGCGCCTGCTGGTGACCGGCGGCAGTCAAGGCGCGCGCGTGCTTTCCGAGGTCGTTCCCGATGGCCTGGCCTTGCTGCCGCCCGCATTGCTCGCGCGGTTGCAGGTGACGCAGCAGTGCCGCCCCGAGGATCTGGACGCGGTGCGGGCGCGTTATGCCGCGCACGGCATCCCGGCGGAATTGGCGACCTATTTCGAGGATATGGCGACCCGGCTGGCGGACGCGCATCTGTTCATCGGCCGCGCCGGGGCATCGACCATCGCCGAACTGACTGCGGTGGGCCGACCGGCGATCCTGGTGCCTCTGGCAATCGCCACCGACGATCACCAGACCGCCAATGCCCGCGAGATGGTCAATGCCGGCGGCGGGCGGGCGATTGCGCAGGACCAGTTTACCGCGTCCGAACTGGCGAAGCAGATCTTGGCTTTGGCGCAGGATCCCCAAACCCTGGCCGATGCCGCCCATGCCGCGTGGAACTGCGGCTATCCCCACGCTGCGGCAGACCTGGCCGATCTCGTCGAAAGCTTCGGCAGCGCCCCGCTGATGGATGTCATTCGCATCGACAGCCCGGCGGACGCTCGCCGCCAGCAAATGCCCGCCACCAATGGTGCCGCATGACCGGACCTAAAACATGAAGGGTGTCGGCATCGACATCGGCACGATCCATTTCGTCGGCATCGGCGGGATCGGCATGTCGGGGATCGCCGAGGTGATGTGCAATCTCGGCTACCGGGTGCAGGGCAGCGACATCGCCGAGGGCTATGTGGTCGAGGGATTGCGCGCGCGCGGCATCAAGGTGATGATCGGGCACGATGCGGCCAATGTCGGTAACGCCGCCGTGGTGGTGACATCGACCGCAGTCAAGCGCGACAATCCCGAAGTCGTCGCCGCACTGGAAGCGCGCATACCGGTGGTCCGCCGCGCCGAAATGCTGGCCGAACTGATGCGGCTGAAGAACACCGTCGCGGTGGCGGGCACGCATGGCAAGACCACCACCACCTCGATGGTGGCGGCGTTGCTGGACGCGGGCGGGATCGATCCCACCGTCATCAATGGCGGCATCATCAACAGCTATGGCTCGAACGCCCGGCTCGGCGCCAGCGACTGGATGGTGGTGGAAGCGGACGAAAGCGACGGCAGCTTCCTGCGGCTCGACGGCACCATCGCGGTCGTCACCAACATCGATCCCGAACATCTCGATCATTACGGCAGCTTTGACCGGGTCAAAGCCTGCTTCGTCGAGTTCATCGAAAACGTGCCGTTTTACGGCGCGGCGGTGTTGTGCATCGATCATCCCGAAGTCCAGGCGATCATTCCCAAGGTGCCGGACCGCCGGGTCATCACCTATGGCTTTTCCGCGCAGGCCGACGTGCGTGGCGAGGCGGTGACGCCTTATCCCGGCGGCAACAGCTTTAACGCCGTGCTGCGCCAGCGCGACGGCTCGTTCCGCCGGATCGAGAATATGCGCCTGCCGATGCCGGGCCGCCACAATGTCCAGAATGCCCTGGCAGCGGTGGCGGTGGCGGTGGAAATGGGCGTGCCCGACGACATCATCTGCACCGGCTTTGCCCAGTTCGGCGGGGTCAAGCGGCGCTTTACCAAGGTCGGCGAGGCGCTGGGCGCGACGATCATCGATGATTACGGGCACCATCCGGTCGAAATCCGCGCGGTGCTGGCGGCGGCGCGCGAAGGCGTGCGGGGTCGGGTGATCGCGGTGGTCCAGCCGCATAGGTTTACCCGGCTGCGCGATCACATGGCGGAATTTCAGGCGGCCTTCAACGATGCCGATATCGTCTATGCCGCGCCGGTCTATGCTGCGGGCGAGGCGGCGATCGACGGCGTGGATTCCGCCGCTTTGGTCGAAGGTATCAAGGCGCGCGGGCATCGCTCGGCGCATCGTATCACCGGGGCAGATGCCTTGGCGCAGGTGCTGGCGGCGACCGTCGAGCCGGGCGACATGGTGGTCTGCCTGGGCGCGGGCGATATCACCAAATGGGCGGCGGGACTGGCCGACGCGATTCTGGCGCACTCGGCCGGGATGGGCCGACAGGTCGCGGGAGCATGATGGTGGACACCCTTCCCGCTGTCGCCGGCAAGCTGACGGCGAATGCGCCGCTGGCCCCGTTGGTGTGGTTCAAATCGGGCGGCACGGCGGAATATTTGTTCGAGCCGCGCGATGTCGCCGATCTGCAAGGATTTTTGCGCGCGTCCGATCCTGCGCTGCCAGTGATGGCGCTCGGGCTGGGGTCGAACCTGATCGTGCGGGATGGCGGCGTGCCGGGTGTGGTGGTGCGGCTGGGCAAGGCTTTTGCCGGGGTAGCGATTGCAGCGCCGCTCACGCTCAATTGCGGCGGTGGCGCAAGCGGCATCCTCGTTTCATCGACAGCGCGCGATCATGGCATCGCCGGCCTTGAATTCCTGCGCAGCATTCCCGGCACGGTGGGCGGGTTCGTGCGGATGAACGGCGGTGCTTATGGTGCGGAGGTCGCGGACCGGCTGGTGGATTGCGATGTCGTGATGCGCGATGGCGCGCTGGTGACGCTGGCGGCGGCGGATCTGCATTACAGCTATCGCCATTCGGAATTGCCTGAGGGCGCCATCGTCGTGGCCGCGCGGTTTCGCGGCCATAGCGGCGAAGCTTCGGCGATCCAGGCCGAAATGGACCGCATTTCGGCGTCGCGCGAGGCATCGCAGCCGCTGCGCAGCAAGACCGGGGGATCTACCTTCAAGAATCCGCCCCCCGAATTGTCAGGTGGCGAGAAAGCGTGGGAACTGGTGGACCGGGCGGGTTGTCGGGGGTTGGTTCTGGGCGGGGCGCAGGTCAGCGAAAAACACACCAATTTCCTGATCAATACCGGCTCCGCCACCAGCAGCGATATCGAGGCACTGGGCGAGGAAGTGCGGCGGCGCGTGCGTGAGACATGCGGGGTTGAATTGGAGTGGGAAATTCAGCGGATTGGTGAAGCATGACCCTACCCAAACTGCATGTCGCGGTCCTGATGGGCGGCTGGTCGTCCGAACGCGCAGTGTCGCTGATGAGCGGACAAGGCGTGGTCGACGCTTTGACTGCTCGGGGGCACCGGGTGACGGCGATCGACATGGGCCGCGATGTCGCGATCAAGCTGGCTGCCGCCGCGCCCGACGTGGTGTTCAACGCGCTGCACGGTACGCCCGGCGAAGACGGCACGGTGCAGGGCATGATGGATTTGATGGGGCTGACCTATACCCATTCGGGGCTGGCCACCTCGGTGATCGCGATCGACAAGGAACTGACCAAGCAGGCGCTGGTCCCGCATGGCATCCCGATGCCGGGCGGGCGGATCGTGCCTTGCGCGGAACTGTTCGAGGGCGATCCACTGCCGCGTCCCTATGTGTTGAAGCCGGTCAACGAAGGCTCGTCGGTGGGCGTTGCCATCGTCACGGCAGACGGCAATTTCGGCACGCCGATCGCGCGCGATGCGGCGGGGCCGTGGCAGGAATTCGATAGCCTGCTGGCCGAGCCGTTCATCCGGGGCCGCGAATTGACGACAGCGGTGCTGGCGGATCAAGCGTTGATGGTGACCGAACTGAAGCCCAGCAGCGGGTTCTATGACTTCGCCGCGAAATATACCGACGGGCTGACCGAGCACGTCTGCCCCGCCGACATCCCCGACGAGATTACCCATGCTTGCCGCGACATTGCCCTTCGCGCGCATCGCATTCTGGGTTGCCGGGGCACCAGCCGGTCCGATTTCCGCTGGGACGACACGCAAGGCGTCGAGGGATTGTTCCTGCTGGAGGTCAATACCCAGCCCGGCATGACCCCGCTCAGCCTGGTGCCTGAACAGGCGCGGCATATGGGCATGGATTACGGCGATCTGGTCGAGGCGATTATTGAAGATGCCTTGCTGTGCAAGGCGGGTATCCAGGACGCGCTCACCCAAAAGGAGGCCGCGCGATGAGCCAGACAATCAAGCGCAAGGGGGCCAGCGCGGGCCGGGCGGCAGCGCGGCAAGGCACCGCCCGCAAGGTCAAGGCGGCGCGGGTGCGTACTGGATCGGTGCTGGACCGGGCGATGGCGCTGATCCCGCTCAACGACGCGCAATGGCAGCGGTTTTTCCTGATCGGCATCCTGGGCGCGGCGGCGGGGCTGGCCTGGGTGGTCGCCAGCGCGGCGGGCGTGCCTGCGCTGGCGTCCGGGCAAGTGGCACGGCTGGCGCAAAGGGCCGGTTTCGAAGTCCACCATGTCGAAGTGCGCGGGACCCGCCATCTCAACGAACTCAAGGTCTATGAGCAGGTGCTGGCGACGCGCAACCATGCCATGACCGGGATCGATCTCTATGCCCTGCGCAGCCAGTTGCTGCTGATGCCGTGGGTTGCCGATGCGCGGGTATCGCGGCAACTGCCCGATACGCTGATCGTCGATATCGTCGAGCGCAAGCCGCATGCGGTGTTGCAGCAGGATGACCATCTGGTGCTGATCGACGACGTGGGGCACGTGCTGGAACCGGTTGCGCCCGGTCATATCGATGGCCGACTGGTGTTGTCCGGCGACGGAGCCGATGGCCAGGTGCAGGCGCTCAGCCGCTTGCTGGAGGCTGCGCCCGCGCTGAAACCGCAAGTCGCCGCTGCCGAATGGAAGGGCAATCGCCGCTGGAACCTGACCTTCCGTACCCAGCAGCTGCTGTTCCTGCCCGAGGGCGATCAGGAGGCCGCCAATGCGCTGGTCGCGTTTGCGCGGATGGATGGTGCCAACCGCCTGCTCGGGGGTCGCGCCGTGGCCTTCGACATGCGCGCGCCCGACCGCATTTACCTGCGCATCCCCGGCCGTGGCGCCGAGGCTGCCGCAGCCGCCAAGGCCAAGCTGGCGCAGGCCAGCGCTGCGAAAACATCCCTGCCGTCGCATGCATCCATTTCCGCGCCAGCTTCGGTATCAACCTCCGCCCCGGCGTTTATCCACGCCGTCACCCGTCCCGCTGTGTCAGCGCGGCAGACCCAGGAGAACGAATGATGGCATCGTCGCCCCGTTCCGGCCCCCGCAGCAGCCCGCGCGTCAGCCGGGTGTTTGGCGCGGTCAATATCGGCTCGTTCCGGATTTCGGCGATGATCGCCGGGCTTTCCGAAAGTGGCGAAATGATCGTCCTGGGCTCGGGTCACCGTGCCGCCCAGGGGATCAAGCGCGGCTATGTCACCGATATGGCGGCGGCGACTTATGCGGTGCGCGATGCCATCGAGCGGGCCGAGAAAATGGCCAATGTCAGTGTTTCCAGCGTCTGGATCGGCTGCAGCGGGGCAGGGCTCGCCAGCCAGATCGTCCAGCGCGATGTCGAGATCGGCGGCGGCAGGATCGAGGAAGAAGACGTCCAGCAACTGCTGATTACCGCCAATGACAGTATCCAGCCCGATGGCCGCATCGTGCTGCACGCCCAGCCCGCGCATTACTGGCTGGACGGTGCGCATGGCGTCGCCAATCCGCGCGGGCTGCATGCGGAACGGCTGGGGGTCGACATCCATGTCATGCTGGCCGACGGCGCGCCGATCCGCAATTTGACCGAGGCGGTGCAGAACGCCCATCTCGATGTCGAGGCGGTGGTGGCCTCGCCGGTGGCCGCAGGCCATGCCTGCCTGACGCCGGAGGAACGCGATCTGGGCGTGGCGCTGGTCGAATTCGGCGCCGAGGTCACCAATATATCGGTCTATGCGGGTGGTATGCTGGTCGGGATGGCGACGGTGGCGGTGGGGTCAGGCGACATCACCGATGCCATCGCCTCGGCCTTCGGCATCCGGCGCTTTCAGGCCGAGCGGCTTAAATGCGTGCATGGCTCGGCGATTGCCAGCCCCGCCGATCACCGCGAGATGATCCCGGTGAACGCGCCCGGCGAGGAAGGGACCGGGCCGGTCGCACGGCACGCCGACGACAAGAACCGCATTCCGCGGGCCGAGCTGATCGCGGTGATTGCCAGCCAGTTGGGACGGTTGACCGATGACATTTCCCGCACCCTGAAAGGCATGGGTTTCGGCAGCGCGGGCTCGGTCAGTTCGGTTTCCCGTGGCGCGGCTTCCGGCCATATCAACGCGCCCGGCCAACTGGTGGTGCTGACCGGCGGCGGCGCCGAAATGGCGGGGCTGGCCGATTATGCGCAAAGCGCGCTGGGCCGCCCGGTGCGCATCGGCAAGCCGCTGGCGCTGAAAGGCCTGGCCGATGCCCATGCCGTGCCCGGATTTACGACGCTGGCCGGGCTGGTGCTGTATGCGGCGGCGGACCCGGTGGATATCCGCGCGCTGGGTCCGGCCTATCAGCAGTATACCCGCTATTCCGGGTTCGGCCTGGTCAACCGGCTGGTCCATGCGGTGAAGGAATATTTCTGAGTGCATCCGAAACTCGCGCATCGTGAGGTTCGCAAAAGACAATGGCCTGTGGACAAAGCGCTGATGGGCTTTGATTCCGCACAATGATGAGTGCAATTACGCGGGCAACTGTAATTGTCCGGCGAAAGTCTGACAGGAGAATGCGATGAGCATCAATATTGGTCCCCCCGCCGTCGATGAGCTGCGGCCGCGCATCACCGTAATCGGCGTGGGCGGCGCTGGCGGCAACGCCATTGCCAACATGATCCACGCCGGCATCGAGGGGGTGGATTTCGTCGTTTCCAATACCGATGCCCAGGCGCTCAATAATTCGATCGCCGAACATCGCATCCAGTTGGGGCCGGATATTACCCAGGGGCTGGGCGCGGGTTCGCGGCCCGAAGTGGGGCGCGCGGCGGCGGAAGAAACGCTGGCCGAGATCGAGCGCGCGCTCGACGGCGTGCACATGGTGTTCATCGCCGCGGGCATGGGCGGCGGCACCGGTACAGGCGCGGCCCCGGTCATCGCCGAGATTGCCCGGCGCAAGGGCGTGCTGACGGTGGGCGTGGTCACCAAGCCGTTCCTGTTCGAAGGTACGCGGCGGATGCGCGCCGCCGAGGCTGGCATCGATGAGCTGCAAAAGCACGTCGATACGCTGATCGTGATCCCCAACCAGAACCTGTTCCTGGTCGCCAAGGCCGAAACCACCTTCAAGGAAGCGTTCCAGCTTGCCGATGAAGTGCTTCAGCAAGGTGTGCGCTCGATCACCGACCTGATGGTCATGCCGGGGCTGATCAATCTGGATTTTGCCGACGTCCGCTCGGTCATGGCCGAAATGGGCAAGGCGATGATGGGCACCGGCGAAGGCGAAGGCCCGCACCGCGCGCTGGAAGCTGCGGAACGGGCTATTGCCAATCCGTTGCTCGACGGGGTGTCGATGAAGGGCGCCAAGGGCGTCATCATCTCGATCATCGGCGGCGACGACATGCGGCTGCTCGAAGTCGATGAAGCCGCGAACCACATTCGCGATCTGGTCGACCCCAACGCCAACATCATCTGGGGTTCGGCGTTCAATCCCGACCTTGACGGCAAGATCCGCGTTTCCGTGGTCGCGACCGGGATCGAGCAGACCGCGGTCATGGCCGAGGAAGCATCGCGGCCATTCAGCATGGGCACCGCTCGCGGCCCCGCCCGTCCGCCTGCCAGCCTGCCTCCCGTGCGGGAAGCGGTTTTGCCAGCGCCTGTTGCCGCCTTGTCGGCAACGCACGAGCAGGATCACGCGTCGGCGTCCGCAGATAACGCCGACGATGAAGTCGCACCCGCGTCGGCGACGACCGAGGCGCTGGTGAACGGACATGAGCCGCTGGAACTGGGCGCCGAGGACGAAGCCCTGGCGGAGTTTACCGCCCCGGTCGTTCAGCCTGCGACAGCGGCAAGGTTCACCGCACAGGACGAGTTCGCGCTTGATGCCAGATCCTCCGGACAAGAACCCTCGGCGCTGGCAGGATTGCGGCATCACTCGCTGACGCCCGGCGCTGCGCCCCGACCGGGCGCCGTTCCAGCGCCGCAGCGTGATGTTGACGAGCCAACGCCCGCCCGCCCGGCTGCCGGTGGGGGCACCTTGTTCGAGCGGATGGCGAGCCTGACCGGGCGCCGCAAATCCATCGAAGACGAAGAGGATAACGAGGATGGGGCGATCAATGTCCCCCGGTTTCTGGGCCGCCAGAATAATCAGTAGCGACGGCAGGCAAACGGCGGCACGGTTCGGCGACGGATTTTGGGGCTGAAAGGCGCCATCCCGCGCTGACTGGCCGGTCTGTTGCGCGATCAAACTGGCGAAGCCCGTCGTCCATTTTGGCGCAAAAGAACGGTTCGGCATCTGTTCATCAAGCCACAGCCATGCTCGACCAGCCATGATGCGATCGTTCGCACCATCCAGATCCCGCCGGACGGTGGGGCGGGACAAGGGATATTTTACGCCGCCATGCCGCCCTCGCGCAGCTTGAAATTTGCATCGACGGGGCGGGCCAGCCGG
>JALYHR010000093.1 GCA_030776465.1 Pseudomonadota bacterium | reverse complement strand
TTTGGCAAGCGCGATACGCCTGACAATTTGTGGATGAAATGCCCGTCGTGCAGCGAGATGCTGTTCGTGGCGGACTATGAGCAGAACCTGTGGGTCTGCCCACGCTGCGACCATCATGGCAGGATTGGCGTCGATGCGCGCCTGGGCCAGTTGCTCGACCCCGGCTTTCATATTCTGCCGCCACCCAAGGTCAAGGAAGACCCGCTGCGCTTTCGCGACAGCAAGAAATACACCGACCGGCTGAAGGCCGCGCGCACGCATTATCCTTATGCCGATGCGCTGACACATGCCGCCGGGACGATCGCCGGACACAGCCTGGTGCTGGGCGTGCAGGACTTTGCCTTCATGGGCGGTTCGATGGGCGCGGGCGTAGGCGCGGCACTGGTCGCCGGGGTCGAGGCGGCGATCCAGAACCGCTGCGCCTATGTCATCTGCACCGCGGCGGGCGGCGCGCGGATGCAGGAAGGCATCCTCAGCCTGATGCAGATGCCCAAAACGACGGTCGCCTTGCGCCGATTAAAGGCCGCCGGGCTGCCTTATATCGTCGTATTGACCGATCCGACTACGGGCGGCGTCACCGCCAGCTATGCGATGCTGGGCGATATCCAGATTGCCGAGCCGGGCGCGCTGATCGGTTTTGCCGGGCAGCGGGTGATCCAGGATACCATCCGCGAAAAGCTGCCCGAAGGCTTCCAGCGAGCCGAATACCTTTATGCCCATGGCATGATCGACATGGTCGTGCACCGCAGGGATCTGCGCGCCACGCTGGGGTCGGTGCTGGACTATCTCCGCCCCGCAGGCAAGGCGGCGGCTTAGATTGGGGCGAATGGGCTTGGCCCGAATGGGTTTGGGACGAAAAGGTATGGGGCAAATACCGGCGAAACCCTTGCCATCATCCAGCGTCTCGGCAATAGGCGCGCTTTTGAATATTGCCGAAGAAGGCCGCATATGACCGAAGAGACCCCAGGCCGCAGCGCCGGAATGAGTATCGACGGCGCTTTGGTGCGCGAGTTGGCCCAGTTGCTGGCGGAAACGGACCTGAGCGAAATCGAAGTCGAAGACGGTGATCGCCGCATCCGGGTCGCGCGGGTCGTGGCGGCATCGGCCGCTCCATCGGTCGCGCCACCACCAGCACTGGCACCCGCCCTTGCACCGGCCCCGGCGCCCGCAGCAGTCGCCGAAACCGCTGCTCCGGTCGCCGCCGGAAAGCCCGTCAAATCGCCCATGGTCGGCACCGCCTATCTCGGGTCCGATCCCGCAACGCCGCCCTTCGTTACGGTCGGCCAGGCGGTGAAGATCGGCGACACGCTGCTCATCATCGAGGCGATGAAGGTCATGAACCCGATCACCGCGCCGTTCGCCGGAACCGTCACCGCAGTGCTGATCGATAACGCGCAGCCGGTCGAATACGATCAGCCCCTTATCGTGATCGGCTGAACCAGATGGCCATCTCCCGCCTGCTCATCGCCAATCGCGGCGAGATTGCGCTGCGTATCCACCGCGCCGCGCATGAGATGGGGATCGAGACGGTGGCCGTGCATTCCACCGCCGATGCCGATGCCATGCATGTCCGGCTGGCCGATCACGCGGTCTGCATCGGGCCGCCGCCAGCGCGCGATTCCTATCTCAACGTCGCCGCGATCATCTCCGCTGCCGAAATCACCCATGCCGATGCGATCCATCCGGGCTATGGTTTTTTGTCGGAGAACGCCAAATTCGCCGAAATCGTCGAGGCCCACGGCATCATCTGGGTCGGCCCGAAGCCCGAGCATATCCGCACGATGGGCGACAAGGTGGAGGCAAAACGCACCGCAGGCGCCCTCGGCCTGCCACTGGTTCCGGGTTCCGACGGTGCCATTCGCGATGTCGCCGAAGCGGCGCGGATAGCGCGGGAAATCGGCTATCCGGTGCTGGTAAAGGCGGCATCGGGCGGTGGTGGACGCGGCATGCAAGTCGTCAAGACGCCCGAAGACCTCGCCCCGCTGGTCGCCCAGGCCCGCTCGGAGGCCAAGGCTGCGTTCGGCGACGACACCGTCTATCTCGAAAAATATCTCGGCAATCCGCGCCATATCGAATTCCAGATCTTTGGCGATGGCAACGGCAACGCCATTCATCTGGGCGAACGCGACTGTTCGTTGCAGCGGCGCCATCAAAAAGTGCTGGAAGAAGCACCCTCGCCGGTGATTTCGCCCGGCGAACGCGCCCGCATGGGCGGCATCGTCGCGCGGGCCATGGCCGGGATGGGCTATCGCGGCGCGGGCACGATCGAATTCCTGTGGGAAGACGGCGAGTTCTATTTCATCGAGATGAATACCCGCCTGCAGGTCGAACATCCGGTAACCGAGGCGATCACCGGCGTCGATCTGGTGCGCGAACAGATCCGCATCGCCGAGGGCAAGCCGCTGTCGGTGGCGCAAGAAGACATCGTTTTTTCCGGACATGCCATCGAATGCCGGATCAACGCCGAAGACCCGTGGATTTTCACGCCGTCGCCGGGCAAGGTCGAGGCCTATCATGCCCCCGGCGGCATGCATGTCCGTGTCGATAGCGGACTTTACGCAGGCTATCGCATCCCGCCCTATTACGATTCGATGATCGCCAAGCTGATCGTTTACGGGCGCACCCGCGAAAGCTGCATCATGCGGTTGAACCGCGCGCTGAAGGAAATGGTGATCGAGGGCGTCAAGACCTCGATCCCCTTGCATCAGGCGATCATTGAGGACCCGGAATTCCGCCGGGGCGATTACACGATCAAATGGCTGGAGGATTGGCTGGAGCGCAGGGCAGCTCAGCATTCGGGCGACGCCGGGTGACGATCAGCTATCTCGACTTCGAAAAACCGTTGGCCGCGCTCGATACGCGCATCCGCGACCTGCGCGCGACCGCAGAGGACGCTGGACTGGAACTCGACCCCGACATCGCCCGGCTGGAAGCGGAAAGCGCGAAATTGCTGGAACGCACCTATGCCGCGCTGACCCCGTGGCAAAAAACCCAGGTCGCCCGCCATCCCCAGCGCCCCCATTTCCGCGATTATGTCGCGGCGATCTTTACCGACTTCATGCCACTGGGGGGCGACCGGGTTTATGGCGAGGACGCCGCCATCGTCGGCGGCTTCGCGCGGCTGGCGGGCCGCCGGGTGATGGTCATCGGCCATGAAAAGGGCCATGACACGCAAAGCCGCATCCATCACAATTTCGGCATGGGCAAGCCCGAAGGCTATCGCA
>JALYHR010000092.1 GCA_030776465.1 Pseudomonadota bacterium | reverse complement strand
GCATCGTCGGCCTGGGTATTTCGATCTGGCCCGATGTCATCCCGGCGCGGGTGACAATCTGGCAAGCCGCTGCGCCGCCGCGCAGCCAGGCCTTCATGCTGGTCGGGGCGGTGATCATGGTGCCGATCATCCTGGCTTATACCGGCTGGGCCTATTGGGTATTTCGCGGCAAAGTCGATAGCGCGGGATATCATTGAAGGTGCGCGATCAGGGCGATGAGGCACCGTTGTGGCAGCGCCTGGGCTGGATGGCGGCGATCTGGGCGGCCAGCGTTGCCGGCCTTGGCCTGTTTGCGCTGGTCCTGCGGGCTATATTGCGTGGCTAGAGTTTTACCGGCTTAAGCGGAAATACTCGGAAATGGGGCGCCATTCAGGCCCAGGAAACCCAAACCTTGGCAAGGCGTTATGGTACAAAGGACCTTTTTCGCCCATGATCTTTGCCCGCATGAATTTCGTCGCCATCGCCTTGTCCCTCTTCGCCATGGCCATCCCCGCGACCGCTGCCGATCCCGGCAAGAAAGCCTGCGCGAAGGAAGCCAGATCGCTGTGCCCGGCTGAAATGAAAACGATGAGCCGCAAGAAGGTAGAGGGCTGCATGATCGCCAGGATCGACCAGACCTCGCCCATCTGTCATGCCGCGATGTTGCAGATCAAGGCTCAGCGCGAGGCTTCGCTGAAGCACTGAAGCTTGGTATCAGGCACCGATCCGCTTGGCTGCGGGCCTGGCATTGCGCGCCGGGCCGTAAAGCGCGCGGTGCTCGCTGCTGATGCGGACCCACAGCATTGCGGCGTTGAGGGCGGAGAAGATCACCGCCACGCCCACCAGTCCGAACACCAGCGGCAAGACCGCGATCTCGCCGACGACGACGGTGTAATTGGGATGCTGCAAAAATCGAAACGGTCCGCCACTGACCAGAGGCGCGCCCGGCAGAACGATGACCCGCGTGGTCCAGCGGCCGCCCAACGTCGCCAGCACCCAGACGCGCAGCAATTGCAGGCCGACGAATACTCCCAGCAGCACCGCATTGACCGGCCGCCCGCCGACCGTCGCCCACAAGGCGACCAGCCACGAGGCGTGCATCGCCACCATCACCGGATAATGCCCGCGCCCGATCTCGACCGCGCCGCGCGCCAGCAACGCGCGGGTGTTGCGCCGAGCGATCACCAGTTCGGCCAACCGCTGCGCCGTGACCAGCGCCATGATGAGGTACGGCCCCGTCGTGCCGCTTTGCATGACATTCGCAAAAGAGCTCATGCAGCCTGCTTCAGCGTCACGGTGCTGGCGGTAAAGCCTGGCCCCAACGCGGTCAGCACCGATAACGGCGGGATTTCTCGCGCGCGTACCCGGTCGAGCACGAACAGCGCGGTGGGTGCCGACATATTGCCGTGCAGCCGCAGCACTTCGCGTTCCTGGTCGAGCGATCCCTGGCCCAGAGACAGCGCCGTTTCCAGCGCATCGACGACCTTTGCGCCACCGGGATGGCAGATGAAACGGTCGATTTCTTCGATGCGCAGGCCTTCGCGTTCCAGCATTTTGGCCATCGCATCGCGCATGTGGCGGCGCGCAAACGCCGGTATGGCACGGTTCAGGACCACGCCCAAGCCGTCCGGCTCCATCCGCCAGCCCATGATGTCGAGCGTGCCCGGCCAGATGGTTTCGGCGGTCCCGGCGATTTGGACAAAGCCTTCGTCGCCGCTGCGCACCACGCAGGCGGCAGCGCCATCGCCGAACAGCGCGGTTGAAATGATATCGGCTTTGTCGACATTTTCTGTGCGCAGCGTCAGGCTGCATAACTCCACGGTGACAAACAGCACGGTCGATCCGGGCGTCGCTCGCGCCAGTTTCGCAGCCAGGCCCAGCCCGGTCACGCCCCCCGCACAGCCCAGCCCGAACACCGGCACGCGGTTGACATCGGTGCGGAACCCCATCCGTTCCATCGCCCGCGCCTCCAGACTGGGGGTGGCAATGCCCGTCGAGGAGATGGTGACGACGGTGTCGACGTCGCTGCCGTCCAGCCCGGCGTCAGCCAGCGCCTGGCTGGCCGCTGCGACAAACAGGTCGAGCGCGACTTCGAGATAGGCTGCGGTCCTTTCCGGAAAACCGTGCGGGCGGCGATACCAGTCGACGGGGCGCGCCAGTTGCCGCACCTCGACCCCGGCGTTGACGTAGACCGTCGTCATCCGCTCGAAATCCGCGAATGCCAGCCCCAGCACCTCGCGGCAGATTTCCAGCGCATCGGCCTGCCGCAGAATATGCGGCGGATTTTTGGTGGCAAGGGACAGAATTGTTACCGGCTGCGTCATATCCGTCCGTTCCGACCAACCGGTCGAATCCGGGGGAGGTCTGTTATTTGGCGGTCCCGCGGCGTTCGATTGTAGTCGGCCCGCTTGCGGTTGATCTATAAACGAGCCTGTGCGATGCGTGTTCCGAGTGAACCGGCGAATTTTACCCTTGCGGGCCGCCTTTGCCGGTAGCCAGCCATGACAATTGCGGGTTTGCTTCCATGAAAAACCTGCAAATCCAACCCGCAATTCCGGATTCTGGCCCAGCCGCGCCGCGCGTTCCATGGCTCGGCTTTTTATTTATGTGCGCTGGCATGTTCATGGCGATCCTCGACATCCAGGTGGTGGCGACTTCGCTGCCGACAATCCAGCGCGCGCTGGGCATCGCCCCCGACCAGATGATCTGGATCCAGACTGCTTACCTGACCGCCGAGATCGTCGCCATTCCGCTGACTGGCTATTTGACCGGGCTGCTGGGGATGCGCTGGCTGTTTGTGGCGGCGATCGCGGTGTTCACGATCGCATCGGCGGGCTGCGCCGAGGCGCAGGGTTTTCACGCCCTGATCGCCTGGCGCGTCGTTCAGGGCTTTGCCGGGGGAACGCTGATTCCCTCGGTTTTTTCATCGGTGTTCCTGTTGATACCCGAACGGCGCCAGGGGCTGGCGACGACGATCGCGGGGGTGGCGGCGGTGCTGGCGCCCACCGTCGGCCCGATCGTCGGCGGCTGGTTGACCCAGACCTGGTCGTGGCACTGGCTGTTCCGCATCAATATCGTGCCCGGCATTGTCGCCATGCTGGGCGGCGTTTTCGCGCTGCGTTGCGAGCAGGCCCAGCGACGCGCACCGCGCAGCATCGATGTACTGGCACTGCTGGCGCTGGCGGTGGGGCTGACCGCGCTGGAACTGGGGCTGAAGAACGCGCCGCGGCTGGGCTGGGGCGCGCCGGGGGTGATCGCGTTGCTGACCGCTTTCGCCGCCTGCGCGGTGTTCTTCGTGGCCCAGACGATGCGGGCGCGCCACCCGCTGGTCGAATTGCGCTGCTTTGCCAACCGCAATTTCACGCTGGGCTGCGTACTCAGCTTTGTGCTGGGCATCGCCTTGTTCGGATCGACCTATCTGATGCCGTTCTTCCTTGGGCTGGTGCGGGATTATGGCGCGCTGCGGATCGGCGAGATCATGCTGGTGACCGGTATATCGCAATTGTTGTCGGCGCCGCTGGCGGTCATGCTGGAGCGCCGGATCGATCCGCGGCTCGTCACCTTCCTGGGTTTTGCGCTGTTCACCACCGGGCTGTTGCTGAGCGCGCGGCAGACCGGCCAGACCAGCGCCGCCGACATGGCGCTGCCGCAGATTTTACGCGGATCGGCGATCATGTTTTGCCTGCTGGCGCCGACGCGCTGGGCGCTGGGGCAATTGGCGCAGGCGCGGGTCGCCGATGCCAGCGGGCTGTTCAACCTGATGCGCAATCTGGGCGGAGCGGTCGGGCTGGCGCTGATCGACACCACCATTTTCAGCCGCGCGCCGGTGCATGCCGCGCGTATCGCGGCGCAGTTGCGCGCCGGAAATGTGGCGACGGCGGTCAGCATCGGCATTCCCCGCGATGCCTTTGTGGAGCAATTGGGACAGCCTGCCGACGATTTCACCACCGAGATGGTGCGGCCGCTGGTTGAAAAGGCCGCGCTGGTGCAGGCGATCGACGATGCCTGGCTGGTGATCGGCATGCTGACGGCGCTGGCATTGGTGCTGGTGATGTTCGTCAGGCACACCCGACCCAAGGCTGGTGTCGAGGCGGTAAAAGAGGAAATCGCCGCGATATTGAGCTGATGGCGTGTTTATTTGCCCTGATCGGGACATTTTTGCGCCTCGAGCGTTGTCCCTGCACAACTGCCGCGAAAGGGATAAATGATGGCCGATCTGAGCCAAGTAAAGGAACATGCCGAAGTCATTGGCGCTGACGGCGTGCATGTGGGAACCGTGGATTCGGTCGATGGCAATCGGATCAAGCTGACGAAGGCCGACAGCGGCATGGGCAGCCACAAGGGCCATCACCATTACATTTCGGGCGGGCTGGTCGCCGACATCGAAGACGGCGTCGTCCGGCTGAGCGCCAATGCCGATGTCGCCGTAACCTTCGAAGAGGAACAGACTGGTAGTTAGGCGGCGCCAAACGCCTTTGCGACGAAATCGCCGCCGAGACGCAGGCCCAGCGGATCGACGCTGTGACCTAGGCCGGATGTAACATGCGTCGTTACGGGCACGCCGAGATGCTTTAATTGCGTCTCGGCGGCATGCAGCGCCGAGACCGGAACCACCGGATCGTCCGAGCCGTGGACCAGCAGCACGGGCGGCTTGGTGATCGCCGTGTGGTTCAGCCCGTCGCCGCCAGTCAGCATGCCTGAATAGCCGACGATCGCGGCAAGCTGGCGCGAACGGCGCAGCCCCACATGCAGCGCCATCATCGTCCCCTGGCTGAACCCGACCAGGACCAGTTCCGACTCGGTCAGGCCATATTGGCCGAGTTTGCGATCGATGAACTCGTCGATTGTCGGCGCCGCCTGCGTTGCCCCGGCGGCCATCGCGGGCGGCGACAGATCGGACAGACCCCACCACTGATGCCCCGCACCAAAGCTGGTGCGTTGCGGCGCATGGGGAGCCAGGAACAGCGCATCGGGCAAACGTGCCTGCCAGCTCGGCGCCAGCGCGATCATGTCGCTGCCGCTGGACCCGAAACCATGCAGCAACAGCACGATCTGCTTTGGAGCGGCGCCCGACAGGGGTTTCAGGCTGGCGCCATTGACGATCTTGAGCATGGAAATCCGATGATAAAGAGGAAACGGCGATGGACGCTATTCCACCGAAAAGACAGCTATGCCAGCGCACAACTGGGACCGCAACGAATTGGCGCGGGGTGTGCGAATGTAAATGCTGAACCCTTGCTGCAAATGTCCAGTATCGCACAAAACGACGCTCGCACGGGACTTACTCGCATTGCAGTTGTCGTCAAAAGCTATGCAGTCGGTTTGGAAACTGATACTAACTATCGTTTGCAAAGGAAGATCGATGCCATTCGAGAGATTCGATTCGGTGTTCGATGCATTGGCCCTCACCCTGGCTGAATCCGCAGGCATTCAGGTCCGATTTGAACTCCTGTCAGCGCTGGAAGTGCGGATCCTGTCGTGGGGTGTGTCGCAGCAGGCGGCAGCGTTGCGCCTCGGCATCGGCAGCGCGCGGCTGTACGACCTGATGCATGGCCAGTTGAAAAAATTCTCGCTCGCCGCTCTGGTCGACCTGACCGCGACAGCGGCGCGGGTGCCAGTGCTGAAGGTTGAAAAGGCTGGCACCGTCTAAACCGGAAAAACTTTAGGGTGTGCTGATATTTGGCTCATGCCGGGCTGCGAACGGCCGCTTTCTGCGCTTCCGGTGCTCACGGCCCAAACGGCCGCTGCGCTCCGGGTCTCAAAGATCAGCCATTCTCGCTCCGGCCTGAGCCAAATCTCAACACACCCTAGTCTGGGGCGGGAAATGGGTAAAACCATCGCCAGGCCCTTGCAGTTCCCCGGATAGTTGCGGCAGGGTCAGGCATGGCGAGGCGCGGACAGCGATTCATAATTGGCGTGGATGAGGCGGGGCGTGGTCCCTTGGCCGGGCCAGTGGTGGCGGCGGCGGTGGCTCTTGATGCAGTCATGATCAAGGGGCTAAACGATTCCAAACGCTTGTCCGGCAAAGCTCGCGCGATACTTGAAGTTGAAATCAAGGCCAGCTGCCGCTGGG
>JALYHR010000091.1 GCA_030776465.1 Pseudomonadota bacterium | reverse complement strand
CTTGCCCGATGCATCCGCAAGTGCGGCAGGATCACCCCGGCCCTTGCCCGATCTGCGGCATGGCGCTGGAGCCGGAAACGCTCTCGGCAGACAGCGGGCCCAATCACGAACTCGCCGACATGACCCGTCGCTTCTGGGTCGCGCTGGTCCTGACGCTGCCGGTATTCACGCTGGAAATGGGCGGGCACCTGACCGGCCGCATGATGTTCGTCGGCAAGCTGACATCGAACTGGATCCAGTTTATCCTCGCCACTCCGGTTGTCCTCTGGGCTGGCTGGCCCTTTTTCGCGCGCGGCTGGGCCTCGCTCAAATCACGCCACCTCAATATGTTCACGCTGGTCGCGATGGGGGTCGGCGTGGCCTATCTCTACAGCCTCGTTGCGCATTTCGCACCGTCGCTATTCCCTCCGGCCTTTCGCGACGCGATGGGCACCGTTCCGGTCTATTTCGAGGCAGCAGCGGTGATCACCGTGCTGGTCCTGCTGGGGCAGGTGCTGGAATTGCGAGCGCGCGAACACACATCAGGGGCGATCAAGGCCCTGCTCGACCTGGCGCCAAAGACGGCGCGCCGTGTTACTGCTGCTGGAGAGGACGAGGAAGTGACGCTTGACCTGGTGGTGGCTGGCGACCGCCTGCGCGTTCGCCCTGGCGAGAAGGTGCCCGTCGATGGGGTCATCGCCGAGGGAAGGGTCTCAATAGATGAATCGCTGGTCACCGGCGAATCGATGCCCGTTACCAAGGAAGCGGGCGCCAAGGTCATCGCCGGTTCGCTGAACAAGACCGGCAGCTTCGTCATGGTCGCCGAAAAGGTCGGTGCCGATACGCTGCTCTCGCGGATCGTCCAGATGGTGGCCGAGGCACAGCGCAGCCGCGCGCCGATCCAGCGCATGGCCGACCGGGTGTCGGGCTGGTTCGTGCCAGCGGTGATCGCGGTAGCGCTGGCCGCCGCCGTGGTCTGGGCGGTGTTCGGACCGGAGCCCCGCCTGACCTACGCGCTGGTGGCGGCGGTGTCCGTGCTGATCATCGCCTGTCCCTGTGCGCTGGGGCTGGCGACGCCGATGTCGATCATGGTGGGCGTCGGCCGCGGCGCGCAGGCCGGTGTCCTCATCAAGAATGCCGAAGCGCTGGAACGGTTCGAGAAGATCGACACGCTGATCGTCGATAAAACCGGGACTCTGACCGAAGGCCGACCTGCGGTCACGGCGATCCGTACCGTTGGTGGATGGGACGAGAATGAGGTGTTGCGCCTTGCCGCCAGCCTTGAGCGCGGCAGCGAACACCCTCTGGCCGACGCCATCCTCCGCGCCGCGCAAACCCGCGAACTGGCGCTTGAACCAGCCAGCAATTTCGATTCGCCGGTTGGGCGCGGCGTGACAGGTACGGTGTCGGGCCAGCATATCCTGCTCGGTGGGCCGCGCTTCATGGCCGAGCAGAAAATCGTCACGTCTGAACTCGATGCGGCAGCCGAAGCGATGCGCGCCGAAGGGGCGACGGCGATCTTTGCCAGTGTCGAGGGCAAGCTCGCCGGGCTGCTGAGCATCGCCGATCCGATCAAGGAAACATCGGCGCTGGCCATCCGCGAGTTGAAAGCCGATGGCATCCGCATCGTCATGATGACCGGTGACAACCGCACCACCGCGCTGGCGGTTGCCGCCCGTCTCGGCATTGACGATGTCGAGGCCGAGGTGCTGCCAGAGGACAAGGCCAGCGTCGTCCAGAAGCTGCGTGCCCAGGGCCGCAGCGTCGCCATGGCGGGTGACGGCGTCAACGATGCCCCGGCACTGGCGGCAGCCGAGGTCGGCATCGCGATGGGGGCCGGTGCCGATGTCGCGATCGAAAGCGCGGGCGTCACCTTGCTGCAGGGAGACTTGGGCGGGATCGTGCGAGCGCGAAAACTGTCGCGCGCGGTGATGCGCAATATCCGCCAGAACCTGGTCTTTGCCTTCGCCTATAATGTCGCGGGTATTCCAATCGCAGCCGGTGCGCTCTATCCGGCCTTTGGCTGGAGGCTGTCGCCCGCGATCGCGGCGGCGGCGATGGCGCTGTCGTCGGTCAGCGTCATCACCAACGCCTTGCGGCTGCGGATCGTCCGGCTATGAGCGACCTGCTCCCCGCGCCTTGCCGCCAAGCATTTGCAGTCGCCGTGCCATTGCCATTCATATTCAAAATGCCAAAAGCATCGGCATGGCGCAGAATGACCCAGACATTTCGGTGAATGCTGGACCCCGGCGATTGCGAGGGGTGCCATCGCTCGCGGTGGCCGCCGGGCTGCTATCATTGGCGGTCGGACTGGCCTGGGTGGAACGCATCGATATCGCGCAGCGCTTGATCGACCGGCAAATTCAGCAATTGAAGCTGTCGGCGCGCTATCGCATCGATGCGATCGGCCCGGGCACAGAGGTACTCAGCGATGTCAGCGTTGGCGACGCAGCAAAGCCGGATCTGACCATTGCGAGGCTCGAGATCTACACTGGGTGGAGCGGTGCGCTGCCTGCGATCACTGGGCTGAAACTGGTCGGGGCGCGGCTGCACGGCACCTACGTCGATGGTCATCTCAGCTTCGGAAGCCTGGATCGATGGCTGGTCACTTCTCGCGAGGCTTTCCGCTTGCCCGATATCGCGTTGAGCCTGCGTGATTTTCGCGTCGGCATCGCAGGACCGCGGCCGATGGGCATCGCTGTCGACGGTTCTGGCAATTTGCGCGACGGTTTTGCGGGGACAGCGGCAATGGCGGCGCCTGCTCTGCAGGCCGGAGGCTGCGTCGGGAACGCCGCGCAATTTGCCGGGCAGCTTGCCATCCACGATGAACAGCCGCGCGTGATCGGCCCTTTGCGCATGGCCCACCTGGCTTGTGCGGCGTCGGGCCTGACCTTGGACGCGCCGGATCTGAAATTCGATATGCTGCTTGCCCCGGCGCTCACCGGCGGGACGGCCCGGCTGGTCCTGACCACCGGGGCAGCCCGATGGAGCCACGAAAGTGCGGCTCGGTTGACCGGCAGTGGCGATGGCAGCCTGCATAACGGGGTGCTCGCCGCGAACTTCGGCATCAGCGCAGAAAAAGTCAGCGCGCCCTCGGCAGGCGCCGCGCAGTTCGGCATCGCGGGACACCTGCGCGCCGACCTCCAGCATATCAACGTCCAGGGCGACGGCACGCTGTCCGGTCGCGGCATCGCCCCGGACCCTGCCTGGGTCGCCCTGCTGGCGCGCGCCCAGGCGAACAGCGCTGGCACCTTCGCGGCCCCGCTACTGGCGGATTTGCGCGCCGGTCTTGCCCGCGAGACAGCGGCGAGCAAATTTTCCGGGACCTGGATATTGCGGCACTCTGTCCAAGGTACGACGCTGGACGTCCCGCAGGCCAATCTCGACGGCGCGCAAACCGCGCGTTGGGTTTCCCTGAACCGGGTGATGTTGCAGCAGGCGGGTGATGGAAAGCTGGCGCTCGCCGGGGATTTTGCCCTGACTGGCCGGGGGTTCCCGCAGTTGCGCGGGCAGATCACCACGCTGGCGAATGGCGCAGGCGATGCCAGGCTGGCGATGGCCAGTTGGATCGCGGGTACCACCAGCCTCGCCATGCCGGGCCTTGCCGTGCATTGGACCGGCAAAGGCGGGGTCGGTTTCGCCAGCTCTGTGATACTGTCCGGGCCGGTGCCGGGCGGGAATGTGACCGGCTTGCGGATGCCGTTGGAGGGGAACTGGTCGCCGACAATCGGCCTGCGGCTGGGCAATCACTGCACCGCGTTGAGCTTCGATCGGGTTTCGTTGGGAACACTGACGCTTGGCATGGCCGGAAACCGCCAGCCGCTGACCCTGTGTCCCGCAGCTTCGGGCGGTGCCATAGTGGCCCTGGACGGACGAGGGCCGCGCGTCGCCATGCGCAGCGCCGGCCTGAAGCTCGCTGGCCGGATCAACGGATCAGCCGTGAACATCGCTACCGGGCCGATGGCGCTAAACTGGCCGGGCGGGTTTCTGGCCAGTAATTTCGATGTCGCCATGGCCAATTCCACGCCGTCTTTGGGTGCGGCCAAAAGCGCTGGCGCTGCTGGACAGGCCGCTCATGTCCACATCGCGCAATTGACTGCGAGCCTTGGCGCCGTGACCTCCGGGCAATTCACCGGCGGCGAAGTCAGCATGGCCGGCACGCCCGCCGCTCTGCGTGACGCATCGGGCGACTTTCACTGGGCAAACGGTCGCCTCACGGTGAATCGCGCTGTATTTCGCGTCGAAGACCCCGCGACCACCCCGGTTTTTGCGCCCATTCTCGTCAACGACGCCACTGTATCGCTGGCCAATGGGGTTGTTTCCGCGACGGCATCTTTGCGCACCAGCGCAGCGCAGCGCGCGCTGGCCCAGATCGCCATCGTCCATGATCTGGCCAGCAGTACTGGCCATGCCGATGTTCGCGTGCCGGGGCTTGTTTTCGACAAGGCGCTGCAACCCAAGCAGCTTTCGCCGCTGGCCGAAGGCGTCATTGCCGATGCCAGGGGCATTTTGCTGGGGAATGGACGATTCGACTGGAACCATGGCCATGTCACCAGCCACGGCTGGCTCTCCACCGCCAGCTTCGATTTCGCGGCGCCGTTCGGCCCGGTCAAAGGCGTGTCAGGGAAGGTCGAATTTTCCGACCTGATCGGACTGGTGACCGCGCCCGATCAAAGCCTGGCGATTGCCTCGATCAATCCCGGCATCGAGGTCGACGACGGCATCCTGAACTTTGCGGTGCAGCCTGGTCATGTGCTGGTGATCAATGGGGCACATTGGCCTTTCCTGGATGGCACATTGGCCCTGCTGCCCACCCGGCTGGTACTCGGCGCCACCGAGTTGAGACGCTACGAGCTTCGCGTCGATGGCCTCAACGCGGCCAAATTCCTCGCCCGGATGGACCTTTCCAACCTCGCCGCCACCGGCATTTTCGATGGCAATCTGCCGCTGATCTTCGATCAGAACGGTGGGCGCATCGAAAAAGGGCTACTGCTCTCGCGCACGCCGGGGGGAACGGTGTCCTATGTCGGGGACCTCACTTACAAAGATCTTTCGCCCATGGCCAACTACGCCTTTCAGGCGCTACGCTCGCTCACATACCGGCAGATGCGGATCGCCATGGATGGCGCGCTCGCGGGTGACATCGTCACCCATGTGACCATGCAGGGTGTCGGCCAAGGACCGGGAGCAAAGCGCAATCTCATCACCAACCAGATCGCGCGACTGCCGATCCGCTTCGACGTCACGATTACCGCACCGTTCATGCAGCTTATTACCTCGTTCCGTTCACTTTACGATCCGGCGCTGGTGCCCGATCCGCGCACCCTGGGGTTGATCGATGCGCACGGGCGACCCATCGCCAATCCTTCTGCCAGCAACCTGCCTCCGGCAAAGACGCCGCCGGTTGCACAACGGGCCATTCAGCCATGAGACAGCGAACCAAGCCTATGCCCAACTGTGAGTTGACCTTGCCGGCTGCGGCTGCGACACATTTGCCCATGACGGGATTTCAAAATGGGTACGTGGCGGCACTGGCAGGCCAGCTTGAAGCATTGCGACGTGCATGGCGCGGCACAGTGCTTGTGGTGATGAGCGCGAGCGCATTGACCGGCTGCATTTCGGTGGCGACCCCGGACAAGCCGATCGTGATCGAGCTCAACATCAACATCAAGCAGGAAGTGATTTACCGCCTTGCCGCGGATGCAGGCAAGACCATCGATACCAACAAGGACATCTTCTGATGGCACGTTCGGTTTCTTTTTTGCAGCGTTCCGCACTGGCCGCAGTGGCGCTTGCCATCATCGGGCTGGCGGGGGGTGCTTTTGCCCAAGGCCGTGATCCCGCCTACGCTGCCGCGCGTTCAGCCGGACAGGTGGGCGAGTTGATGAACGGCTACCTCGGCGTGACGGGAGCAGGCACGGCTGAGGTGCGGCGCATGGTCGACGACATCAACATCCGCCGCAAGGCTGTCTATGCCGAAAAGGCGCAGGTTCAGCATGCGACCGTCGAAGAATATGCCTTTACTTCGGGTTGCGTCCTGATCCTGCACACCGAAGCCGGCGAGAAATACCAGGCACCGAATGGTAGCTGGCAGACCCGCAGCGCTCAGCCGCCGGCACGCGACCCCCGTTGCCCCTGACAGGCGAGCGGCCACGGACATTTTGTGATCCCCAACGGCCAGACTCTATTTCAGGGACGCCCGCCATTTAGAATTGCTGCTGCTTGCGCAGGTGCTGACCGGCTGGCAAAGCGCGGGCACCATGACCGATATCACCGATAACTCTGGCGACAACGCCGCGTCCGCCCCCCTCGACAAGACCTTCGATCCCGCCGCGATCGAGGCGAAATGGTACAGCCATTGGGAACAGGCCGGGCTGTTTCGCCCCGATCGCCCCGATGCGCAGCCCTTCACCATCGTCAATCCGCCGCCCAATGTGACCGGCAGCCTGCATATCGGCCACGCGCTGGACAATACGCTACAGGACATCGTCGTGCGTTATGAACGGCTGCGCGGCAAGGATGCGCTGTGGGTCGTGGGCACCGACCATGCCGGGATTGCCACGCAGATGGTGGTCGAACGCCAGTTGGAAGCGCAGGCGGACAAGCGCACCAATTACAGCCGCGAAGATTTCATCGCCAAGGTGTGGGATTGGAAAGCGACAAGCGGCGGCACCATCACCGGCCAGTTGCGGCGGCTCGGCTGTTCGATGGATTGGAGCCGAGAACAGTTCACCATGGACCCGCATTTCACGACTGCGGTGGTGAAAGTTTTCGTGGATTTGTACAATGAAGGGCTGATTTACCGCGACAAGCGGCTGGTCAACTGGGACCCGAAGCTGAAAACCGCGATCTCCGATCTGGAAGTGGAGACGCGCGAGATCAAGGGCCATTTCTGGCATATCCGCTATCCGCTAGCCGATGGCGCGGTGCTGGACAGCGGCGCGGATCATGTGGTTGTCGCCACCACCCGGCCCGAAACGATGCTGGCCGACATGGCGGTGGCGGTGAACGCCGAAGATCCGCGCTATCGCAGCGTGATCGGGCGATTTGTCACGCTGCCGATCACCGGGCGGCGCATTCCCATCGTCGCCGACGAACACGCCGATCCGGCGCTGGGCAGCGGCGCGGTAAAGATCACGCCGGGGCATGATTTCAACGATTTCGAAGTGGGCAAGCGGGCGGGTTTTGCTGCTGGCGCAATGTTCAATATGTTCGATGCCGAGGCCAATGTCGTGCAGACCGTGGATGGCCTGGTCCCCGAGCGGTTCATCGGCCTGCACCGTTTCCGCCGCGACGGCGTCGATGGTGCGCGCGAACTGGTGGTGGCTGAACTGAAAGCGGCGGGCCAGTTGGTGCTGCACGAGGTCAAGGCGAAGGATGGCGAAGTGACGCTGGTCGAGGCCGAGGATCGCACCATCCAGACGCCTTTTGGCGATCGCGGCGGGGTGGTGATCGAGCCGTGGCTGACCGATCAATGGTATGTCAACGCGGCTGCGCTGGCAGAAGCGCCGATGGCAGCGGTGCGTGACGGGCGGATCGATATTGTCCCCAAGTCTTGGGAGAAAACCTTTTTCAACTGGATGGAAAACATCCAGCCATGGTGCGTGTCGCGCCAACTGTGGTGGGGGCATCGGATACCGGCTTGGTATGATGAGCAGGGCAAGGACTATGTCGCCGAGAACGAAGCAGCGGCCCAGATGCTAGCCGGTGCAGACGTGCGGTTGATGCGCGATCCCGATGTCCTCGACACCTGGTTCTCCAGCGCCTTGTGGCCATTCGCCACGCTCGGCTGGCCGGACGACCAACTCCCCTCCCCTTCAGGGGAGGGGCTGGGGGTGGGGTCTATCCCCATACGCGGCGCCAAGACGACAGACCCCACCCCAACCCCTCCCCTGAAGAGGAGGGGCTTAGAAAGCTCCCTCCTCGCGCGCCACTATCCCAATGACCTGCTCATCTCCGGGTTCGACATCCTGTTCTTCTGGTGCGCGCGGATGGCGATGCAGGGGATGCATTTCAACCATGGCGAGGTGCCGTGGCGGCGGCTGTACCTGCATGGGCTGGTGCGCGCTGCCGATGGCCAGAAGATGTCCAAATCCAAGGGCAACGTCATCGATCCGCTGGTGCTGATCGACAAATACGGCGCCGATGCCTTGCGCTTTTTCATGGCGGCGATGGAAAGCCAGGGC
>JALYHR010000090.1 GCA_030776465.1 Pseudomonadota bacterium | reverse complement strand
AGATCGCGGTCATGCCGGGGCGAGAATAGCGGGGAACCATGAGCAACTCCTCAGAATAATGAGCAGCCGCTAGGAGGAGGGGGCGGCGATGGCAAGGCCATCTTCATTCCTCCCCGCTTCGGGGAGGAATTAGGGGAAGTCGATGGCGACTTCGCCGGTGGACTGCGCGGCGCCGTCGAAGCTGCGTTCGATGATTGTGCCACGCCCGTCGTGGCCGATCGCCAGCACGGTCGAACAGCGCGTACCGTACCGCGGATCGCGGATGAATACCGAGGAATAACGTGCCTCGGATGCAGCCAAGGGGGTGGCATCGGCCAGGGCGGGGAACAGCGTGGCAATGTCCTGCGCCGGGCCTGCCAGCCAATCCTCAACCGCGCCGCAAAGCCGGAGGGTCTTGGGCCAGGGATCGTCAAAACCGCCGTTCGACAAGCCATGGATGCCGGGCGAAATCGCCCGCCGCGTGTCGGGTTGGTTAGTGATGATATGCGCGATGGTGCTGTCAGCGTGAAACAGGTTGAACGGATTATAGGCCGCGATGGCGACCTGCAGCAGATCGGCATCCCCCAGCAAGGCGGTGACCAGCGCCCCGCGCGAAGGCCGGTCGAGGAGGGGATAGCCCGGCACCCGGTAATTGGTGACCAGCACGCAACGCCCCTGCGGATGCACGCCCAGCCATGTGCCGCCTGACTGCATATCGCGCCCGGCAATGATGCCTTCCGGCCATACATGCAGCGGCGCGGCGGGCCGGTCATGCAATTCGTCGCGATTGGCGGCAACCACCAGCCGCCAGCGCGGATGCGCCTGCCACGCAATCGCTGCCACGCACATTATATCAGACCCTTGGCCTTCAGCGAGACATGCCCCTCGCGCCCGATGATGACGTGATCGAGGACGGTGATACCCAGCAACCGCCCGGCTTCGGCAATGCGATTGGTGATCTGGATATCGGCGCGGCTGGGTTCGGGCGAGCCGGAAGGATGATTGTGGACGATGATGATCGACACGGCCCCCAGGTCGAGCGCGCTGCGGATAACTTCGCGCGGGTGTATCGATGCCTCGTCGATCGAGCCATCGGTAACATGCTCATCGCGAATCAGGCGGTTTTTGGTGTCGAGATAGAGCACCCGCACCCGCTCCACGGTCAGATGCGCCATGTCGATGGTCAGATAATCGATCAGCGCCTGCCAACTGGCCAGTACCGGCTGGTTGGTAAGCTGCGTCCGCGCCAGCCGCCGCGCCGCCAGCGCGACGATGCGCAGCGCCGCCGCGCTGGTCTCGCCCATGCCGGGGTGCCGGGCGAGCGCGGCTGGATCGGCGTTGAACACGCCTGCCAATGTCCCGAACTGTTTCAGCAGCGTGCGCGCAATCGGCTTGGTATCGCGGCGCGGAATCGCGGTCATCAGCAGATATTCGATGACCTCGTGGTCGGCCAGCGCCTCGGCCCCGCCCTCCAGCAGGCGTTTGCGCAGTCGGGCGCGGTGGCCCGAGGCATCATGGCCTTTCGCCAGTTTTTCGTCGGGGGCGTGTTGGTGCTCGCCCCCGACCGGAACTTCATCCTCGGTATCGAACAGATGACCGTTCGGCACGCACATTTCTCCTGCGCCTCCGCTGGCGAGCACGCTGCATTGCCCTTCCAGGCCACGGACGCAAGGGGCGAGGGTTTTTTGCCATGGCCACGCCAGGTTGACTTGGCATGACCCCCCGCTTAAGGGAGCGGCGCCCTAGGCGGGGCGCTTTCGTCCATGCTACCGTGGCTAATAAGGATCACGGCATGAACGATGAGCAACCTGCAGAGGAACCCAACCGGGGGGACGCGCGAATCGAAGCGCTCGATACGCGGCTCAGCGCCGCCAAAGAGCGTGAAGGCAAGCGGATCAAACCCGACAGCGGCACAGAAGCCAATGCCAGTTACCAGCTGGGTAACCGCGTATTGGCCGAATTGCTCGGGGGAATTGGCGGCGGCGCCGGAATCGGATGGGTCATCGACCACTTCGCCGGAACGTCGCCCTGGGGTCTGCTGGTGGTCATGATGCTGGGCATCGTCGCTGCCTTCAGGAACATTATCCGGATTTCGAACCGGCGCCCTGATTGATCCCAGACCGGGGCATGATGGGCGCTGTCGTGTAGATGCAAGCATTTAAGAGGCAGGACGCGTGGCAGCCGAACCAGCAAATGTCGATCCGATGCACCAGTTCGCGATCACGCCGATGTTCGGCACCGATCACTGGCAGCTTCTGGGTCACAATATTGCTTTCACCAATTCGGCGCTGTGGATGGCGATTGCGGTGTTTGCGCTGTGGGTATTCGTCTTTGGCGGCATGAAGCATCAACTGGTGCCGGGCCGCTGGCAAATGGCGGTCGAAAGCATGACCGGCTTCGTCGATAATCTGCTGGCCGCCAACGTCGGTCCCAACGGGCGCAAATACGTGCCCTACATCTTCTCGCTGTTCATGTTCATCCTGTTTTCCAACGTGCTCGGCTTGTTGCCGCTCGGTCTGTTTGGCAGCCGTGCCCAGCCTTTCACCGTCACCAGCCATTTCAGCGTGACCGGCGTGCTGGCGATCCTGTCGTTCTCGATCGTGCTGATCGTCGGTTTTTATAAGCACGGCTTCCACTTCTTCTCGCTGTTCGTGCCGCATGGCACGCCGATCTGGCTCTTGTGGCTGATCCCGGTGGTCGAGCTGATCTCGTTCCTCGTCCGCCCGTTCAGCCTTGCGCTGCGGCTGTTCGTTGCCATGATGGCAGGCCACGTCCTGTTGGAAGTGCTGTCCAGCTTCGTCATTACCAGCACCCATTCCGGTTTCCTGTGGGGCACCATCGTTGGCATTCCCAGCTTTCTGCTGATGATAGCGATCTGCGCGCTGGAGATCCTGGTTGCAGCGATCCAGGCCTATGTCTTCGCCCTGTTGACCTCGCTGTATCTCAACGATGCCGAGAACCTTCACTGATTTTTGTCCACACTATCTGATGTTTAAAAGGAGTTTTTGATATGGAACCTGCAAGCGCAAAGCTGATCGGCGCTGGTCTCGCGGCCATCGGTGCTGGCATGGCCGCCATCGGCGTGGGCAACGTCTTCGGTTCGTTCCTGGAAGGCGCCCTGCGCAACCCCGGCGCGGCTGACGGTCAACAAGGGCGTTTGTTCATCGGCTTTGCGGCTGCGGAACTCCTCGGCTTGCTGTCGTTCGTCGTCTCGATGATCCTGATCTTCGTTGCCAAGTGAAGAACTTTCTTGTCGAAGTGAAAGATTGGGCGCTTAATTATCAAAGCGCCTGATTGAATACATCGCATAACCGGCCAGGGCCCAACCCCGGCCGGTGAAATGCTTTAGCCAAACCGACCAGAGCGGACCTAAGATGCCTCAGATCGCGCAGCTAGCCGAGACTTATGCCAGCCAGGTTTTCTGGTTGCTGATCTTCTTCGGCTTCACCTTCTTCGTCATCGGTCGCCACATGGTGCCCAAGGTGATGGCTACGGTCGAGGCGCGCGAAAGCCAGATCGTCAGTGACCTTGCCGCCGCCGAAGCCGCCCGCAAGGCGTCCGACGCTGCCGAGCAAAGCTGGATCGCCGAAAACGCCCGCCAGCGCGGCGAAGCTCACGCATTGATCGCCAAGGCCAAACTCGAAGCGGCGAAAGAAACCGAAACCCGGCTCCACGCCGCTGGCAAACTCATCGACGCCCGTGTCGCCGAAGCCGACGCCCGCATCGACGCTGCTCGGACCAGCGCCCTTTCCGAAATCGAAGCCGTAGCCAGCGAAGCCGCCAGCGACATCGTCGCGCGGTTGGTGGGCATAAATGTAGATGCCGGCGCCGCCCGCAACGCGGTCAAGGAGGTGCTCCATGGCTGATGCCGTCACGCTCATTATGCTCGCCGCGGGTGCGGTGTCTGAAGCCGCCGAACCCGCATCGCTCGGCCTGACCCCGCCAATGTGGGTCGCCGCGTCGATGGCCGTGCTCATCCTGATCGGCCTGTTCCTCAAAGTGCCCAGCGTATTAACGCGGGGACTTGATGCGGGCATCGCCGAAATCCGCGATCAACTCGAAGAAGCAAAGAGCCTGCGCGTCGAAGCCGAAGCCCTGCGCCAGGAATACGCCGCCAAAATCGCAGGCGCCGAAAAAGACGCCGCCGCCATGCTCGATCACGCCCGCCACGAAGCCCAAACCATTGTCGCCAAAGCCGAAGCCGATACCGCAGCCATGATTACCCGCCGCGAAAAAATGGCCACCGACAAGATCGAAGCCGCCGAACTGGGCGCCATCGCCGCCGTCCGTGCCAAAACCGCCGAAGCCGCTACCTCAGCCGCGCGCGGGCTGATCGTCGCCCATCATTCGGCGCAAGCCGACAGCGCGCTGGTCGATCAGGCTATCGCCGGGATTTGAAGATCAAGGGTAGGTCCGAACGTCCCTTCGAGCAAACAAGCCTGTTAATGCAGCGCTTATGCCGATTTGATCAGCACGACATTTGCAAATACTTCGTCGATCGGCGCTGGCTTGTGAAATAAATAGCCTTGGCCATAATCGACCCCCATCGCCCGTAACTTGTTCTGGACATCGGTGTTTTCGACGAATTCGGCGATGGTTTTTATGCCCACGGTCGCAGCCACATCGACAAAGCAGCGGATTGCCGATTCGTCCAGCGAATCGGTCATCAGGTTTTTCACGAATTGGCCGTCGATCTTGAGGATGTCGACCGGCATGGTCTTGAGATAGCCGAATGACGAAGCCCCCGCGCCAAAATCATCCAGGGCAACGCGAACCCCGATGGCGCGCAATTGCTCGATGAAAATCCGGGCATCGGCAAAATTCGTGACCGCCGCCGTTTCGGTAATTTCAATGCACAGGCGGCGGCAGATGTCAGCCCCTGCTGTGGCCAGCATGGCGATGGCCCAGCCGTGAAAGGCAAGATCGCCAACCGATTGACCGGACAGATTGACGCAAAGCATGTCGATGTGAGCGAGCGAAGGCGCGCGGGTCATCCAGTCGACGATTTTTGCCAGCACCCAGCGGTCGATGCGCGGCATGATGTGAAAGCGTTCGGCGGCTGGAAGGAAAGCGCCGGGAAGAAACAGGCTGCCGTCATCAGCGGGCAGCCGCAACAGCACCTCGCCATGCAGGCCGTCACGGATATTGCCTGCATGCCTGCCCGGTTTGGGGCCCAGCTTTTGAATGTGCTGGGCGAACAGGACGAATGCATCCTCATCCAGCGCCTGGGCCAGCAGCGTCGACCATTTCGTTTCTCCCTGGCGCGCCAATATGGTCCGATCGCATTCAAACCAGGTGTGAACGCGGCCCCGGCCAGCTTCCTTGGCGGCATAGCACGACGCATCCGCCGCCTGCATCGCGGCAGCGATGCTGGACCAGCGCCGATCGAAAGGGACAAGTCCGATACTGGCGCCAATCCGAAAACGATGGGTCTGGTAGGTGAAGCGGAAGGCATCCAGCCGGTCGCAGAATTTTTGCGCGATAATCTGGGCATTCTCGATCGGGCAATGATCAAGCAGGATCGCGAATTCGTCGCCGCCCAACCGCGCGACCGTATCGCCTGCGCGGGCCCCTTCGGTCAGCATATTGGCCATCAGGATCAGCAATTCGTCACCCGCCGCATGGCCGCAGCTATCGTTTACCGGTTTGAACTGGTCGAGATCGATGAACAGCAGGGCGCTCTGGCTTTCGTCCGTTTGCACCCGGTGCAGCATGCATTCCAGCCGCGTCGTGAATTCGGCGCGATTGATCAGGCCGGTCAGCGTATCGTGAGTGGCGCGATGGCTCATCTCGCCATGGAGATGGCGTTGTTCGGTGACGTCGTGAAACACCACCACCAGGCCAAGTTTTTCGCTGGCTTCGTTGCAGATCGGCGCGGCGGAGGCTTCGATCCCCGACTCGCCCCCGTGGCGCGACAGCAACAGCGAATTATTTGTTATCCCGACGATTTCACCGCGTGAAAAGGTTCCTGTGATGGGGATCGCTGCGGCTTGCCGGGTCCGATCGTCCACAATGGTGAAAACGTCCGACAACGGCAGACCGATTGCGTCGTCGACCGACCAGCCGGTCAGGCGTTCGGCGACAGGGTTGAGCCAGGTGATGCGGCGGTGCTTATCAGTTGTGATGACGCCATCGGCAATGGAGCGCAGCGTGACCTGGAGCATCTCATGCTCCACCGCAAGCTGGGCAGTCAGGGCGAGGAGCTGGATGTCGGACCGATGTTGCTCAAGCGCCTTGCCGGCGGCCAGCGCCAGGCAAGTCAGGATCTGCCGCTGATTGTCGTCCAGTTTGCGCCCCACGCGGTCGATAACGCACAATGTTCCGATCGCGCTGCCATCCGCGAGACGCAGCGGCGCGCCCGCATAAAAACGGATTTTGGGGTCATGCTGGACCAGTGCATTATCGGAAAAACGCGGGTCGGTGGTGGCATCGGGCACCTCAAGAATGTCGTCGCCCAGGATGGCATAGCCGCAGAACGCCAGGTCGCGCGGGGTTTCCGTCACGCCCTCCAATCCGATATTGGCCTTGAACCACTGGCGATCTTCGTCGACCAGGCAGATCAGCGCAATCGGCGTACCGCAAATCAGCGACGCCGCTTCGACAAACGCATTGAACCCGTCGCTGGGTTCGCTGTCGAGAATGTCGAGGCGGCGGAGTGCCTCAAGCCGCTGGG
>JALYHR010000089.1 GCA_030776465.1 Pseudomonadota bacterium | reverse complement strand
GGCCACGATCGCCGTGTGGACGCGCGGGACGATCGTTGCGGGCGGCGGCGTCGCGGGATATGCCGTCGCGGCCCTGGCCGCCGCGGCTGACGTTGTTGTTGCGTCCCTGACCACCAGCATGGGCTCCGCTGCGCTGACCGCCACGGCCGCGCGCATCGCGGGCGTCACGGCGCGCGTCTTGTGCCAATTCGTCAGGCTTGCGCGAGGGCAGCGGCAAGCGTGAAGCTTCGCGCTGGAAATCCTCGGGTAATGGCATCGGCATCAACTGCACCCCGGTCAGGCGCTCGATGTCACGCAAATAGGGCTTTTCATCGGGCGCGACAAAGCTGATCGAGACGCCATCGGCGCCCGCGCGAGCGGTACGCCCGATGCGGTGGACGTATTGTTCCGCGACGTTGGGCATTTCGAAGTTGAAGACGTGGCTGACACCGGTGACGTCGATGCCGCGCGCGGCGATGTCGGTGGCGACCAGCACGGGTGTCGCGCCCTTGCGGAAGGCGGCGAGCGCGGCGGTGCGCTGCGCCTGGCTTTTATTGCCGTGGATGGCGGCGGCGTTGACCCCGGCGGTGGCGAGGTGGCGGACGACGCGGTCGGCGCCGTGCTTGGTGCGGGTGAACACCAGCGCGCGGTCGATCTTGTTCTGGCCTTCGGTTTCGGCGAGACCCGAACGCAGTTTCAACGTCAACAGCGCCTGCTTTTCGGCCTGGTTGATGTGCATGACATATTGCTCGACACGCTCGGCAGTGGTCGCCTGCGGGGCGACTTCGACGCGGACGGGGTTGTTGATGAACTGCTTGCCCAGTTCGGCAATCGCCTTGGGCATGGTCGCCGAAAAGAACAGGCTCTGGCGCTCTTTCGGCAGCATGTTGGCAACGCGCTTCAACGGCACGATGAAGCCCAGATCCATCATCTGGTCAGCCTCATCCAGCACGAAGATTTCAACATGGCGAAGGGTCAGCGCGCGCTGTTCAATCAGGTCGAGCAGACGGCCTGGCGTTGCCACCAGCACGTCGCAGCCGGGGACCAGGGCGCGCGATTGCTTGCCCACCGGAATGCCGCCAAAAATGCATTGAACTGAAAGGTCGAGGTATTTGGCGTAGCCACGCATGTTATCGGCGATCTGGGCAGCCAGTTCGCGCGTCGGCGACAGCACCAGCATGCGGCACCCTGCCGGAAAACGCCCGGTTGGATTTGCGGCAAGGCGGTGCAGCGATGGCAGCGCGAAGGCGGCGGTTTTGCCGGTACCGGTCTGGGCGATGCCCAGCAAGTCGCGGCCCTGCATCAGCGCCGGGATGGCCTGCCGCTGGATCGGGGTAGGGTCTGAATAGCCCTTGGCTTCGAGCGCGCGCAGGATGGGCTCAGCGAGACCGAGGTCGGAAAAATAGGACATGAAATACTTTCAAAGCTACCGGCGCAGGCTGATTGCCGCCATATGGGCAATCGCACGCGCCAGCCTGGACCATTGGCCCATGGGACGAACGATGCGACCCTGCGTGAAGAAGGAAGCTGGAGCATTGGCGACCGTACGTTCAAGCAGGTCCTTGTTTCCGCCATGCCTGAGTGCCGCGATTGCGGCAGGAGGGACGGAAATGCTGGCCTCACGCTACTTCGAACTGCGGCGGAATATGTCCCGCGCGCCGATTGCTGGCGACCCTCTAGGGTGCATTGCGGCATAAAGCAAGAAAATTACGCGAGGTCCGAAAATCCCCGCTGCGGCACGCGCATGACGGTCTGCTTAGTGCACCTCGCCGCCGGTCAGGCGCACCAGCGGCACGCGCGGGATCGTCCAGGCCAGCGCCGCCGATACGAACAACAGCGCCGCCGCAATCAGGAACGTATGATTGAGCGCTATTGTCGTTGCTTCGGTATCGACCATCCGGGAAATCATTTGCAATCCCTGTGCCGGTGACATTCCCGCAGCCTGCATCCCCGCCTGCGCCGACGTAGCCTGGAGTTTGCCCACCAGATCCTCGCGCGCACCGACCTGGCCATTATCCCAGACCGTCAGCACCGCCGAGGTCGAAATGGCGATGAATATCGACCGCACAAAGTTGGTCAGCCCCGCTGCTGAAGCCGTCTCCTCCGGCTTCACGGAACTGAGCGAGATCGTGGTCAACGGGACCATCATGAAGGGAATGCCGATCCCCAGCAAGGCCATCGGCCAGGCCAGCGCGAAGAAATCGGCGCCGCTGGTCCAGCCAGCGCGCGCCAACGTCATCAATCCCATCCAGGCGGTGCCGAAGCAGATCAGGCCACGTGGATCAATCCTGGGCAGCAGCCGCGCGGCGATTTGCGAACTGACCACCGCCCCCACCGCACTGAGCGCGGTGACGAACCCGGCCTCGGTCGCGGTATAACCCAGGGTCGCCTGCAGCCATTGCGGCACCGCGACCACGCCGGCGAAATAGGCGCTGAACGACAGTGCCAGAATCGCGCAGGTCGTGCTGAACCCGCGATACCGGAAGACGCGCAGATCGACGATGGGATGCGCTTCGGTCAGTTCCCAGATAATGAAGACGCCAAAGCCGACCGCCGCCATGATCGCCAGCGCGACGATGCGCGTGCTGGCAAACCAGTCGAGATCGCGTCCGGTATCCAGCAAAATCTGAAGGCTGCCGATCCAGAAGATCAGCAGCCCCAACCCGACCTTGTCGATCGGCAGTTTGCGGGTTTCGGTCTCGACGGTGCGCAGGAATCGGTAGCCCAGCACGGTGGCGATGATCGAGATCGGCACATTGATCAGGAATATCCAGTGCCAGCTATAATCGTCGCTGAGGTAGCCGCCGATAATCGGGCCGCAGGCGGGGCCGAGCGTTGTCGTCATCGCCCAGACCGACATTGCCATCGAGCGTTGTGCGGGGGGGAACACGCGCACCAGCAACGTCTGCGACATCGGCATGATCGGGCCACCGCATAGCCCCTGCCCGATCCGGCAAACGACGATCATGCTCAGGCTGACCGACATGCCGCACAGCATCGAAAAGAATCCGAAGCCCAGCATCGCCATCAGGAACACCCGCACCGCCCCGAAGCGCTGCGCCAGCCAGCCGGTAAGAGGTACGCAGATCGCCTCGGACACGGCGTAGGAGGTGATGATCCAGGTGCCCTGATCGAGGGAAATGCCCAGGTTCCCGGCAATATGCGGGACCGAGACATTGGCGATCGTCAGGTCGAGGACGACCATGAAGTTGCTGAGCGCCAGCACAATCCCCGCCGCAATGCGCATGCTGGGCGAAAGATTCGACCACGATCCGACCGGCTCTGCGGGCGCGGAGCGAGGGCTGTGACGCGCCCGGCGCCCAGCAATACCAGCGGGATCGGCCTCAGCCACCGCTCAGTGCGCCGCCAGGTCGATGCTGACGTCGGTCGACAGGCCCAGCCGCAGTGGATGCGCCGCCAGTTCCCGCGGGTCGAGCGCGATGCGCACCGGCACGCGCTGCACCACCTTGATCCAGTTGCCAGTGGCGTTCTGCGCTGGGATAATCGCCATCGATGAACCGGTACCGCCGCCAATACCGGCGACCTTGCCATGAAATTTGACGCCGCTGCCATAGAGATCGGTGACCACTTCGGCGGGCATGCCGATGGTCACACCGCGCAACTGGCCTTCCTTGAAATTGGCATCGACATAGGCCTGGTTGATCGGGACGATGGTCATGACCGGGGTTCCCGGCGTGACGCGCTGGCCCAACTGCACTTGACGCCGGGTGACCACGCCATCGATCGGCGCGCGAATTTCCAGCCGCGAGATATCGAGCTGCGCTGCGGAAAGCCGCGCCTTGGCCGCCAACACGCCGGGGTCGTTGTCCTCATCGACGCCCTGCACCAGTGCCTGGTTTGCCGCCAGGGCGCCTTGCGCCGACTGCGCCTGGGCCTGTGCCTGCGCCACCGCCGCCTGTGCTGCCGTGACCGACGCCAGGGTGTTGGCCTGGATTTTTTTCGCATCGGTCAATTCATCGCCGGAAACTGCGCCACTGCTGGCCAGCGCTTGACGCCGCTGCATATCGACGCGCGCCTTGTCGGCATCGGCCTGGGCCGAAGCCAGTTGCGCGCGCGCCGCCGCGATCCCGGCGCTGCGCGCAGCAAGGGACGCGTTCAACGAGGAACTCATCGCCACCGACTGGCGGTATTTGCGCCTTGCCGTCGACAGGTCGGCCTGGGCCTGTGCCAGCGCGACCCGCGCATCCGCCGGGTCAAGCTCGACCAGTACCGTGCCCGCCTTGACGAATTGGGTATCGCTGACATTCACCGCCACCACCGACGAGGCAACCAGTGGTGTGACCTCGGCGATATCGGCCGCGACATAGGCGTCGTCGGTGCTGACATGATTGCGCCCGATCAGCATATAATAGGCGCCCCACACCAATGCTGCGATCACCACGACCACCGCCAGCAGGATCAACCAGGTGCGACGGGTGCCGCTGCGCGTGGCTGCATCCCCAGCCTCGGCGTCAGCGTCGGTAACAGGCACAGCAGCAGGCGAGGTCAAATCCTCCGCCGGGACGGTATCGTCCACGGCGAAAGCGGCGGGCTGAGGGGTGTCATTCATGCGGAGCGTCCTTGGGAGTCGGTAATGCTGGCGAAGCTGATGCCTGGGTGGCGGAGTTGGCGGCAAAGCCTCCGCCCAGCGCTCGGATCAGTGCGATGTCGGCGCTGCGGTAAGCGGCCTCGGCCATGACCAGCGCCTCGCGTGCCTGCAACACTCGATCCTCGACGGTCAGCGCACTGAGGTAATTGGAAAGGCCGCCGCGATAGCGGGCGTCGGCAATCGCATTGGCTTCTTCGCTGGCGCTTGCCGCAGCGCGCGCTTCGACCAATTGGCGAGCGAGCAGGCTGCGGTTGGTGACGGCGTCGGCGACTTGCTGGTAAGCGCCCAGCACGGTGCGATCGTAGTCGGCCACGGCCAGGTCATAATCGGCGCGCGCGCCGCGATAGGCACCGCGCAACGCGCCGCCATGGAACAGCGGCAGGCTGATTGCCGGGCCAACGGTGCCATAAGTCGAGCCTGCGGTGATCAAAGACGACAATCCAATCGCCTGCAAGCCCACCAACCCGTTGACGCGCAGGGACGGATAGAAATCCGCGCGCGCCACCTTGACCCGGCTTGCCGCCGCTTCGACTCGGCTGCGAGCGGCGACGATATCGCCGCGCCGGGCCATCAATTCGGTGGTGACTCCCGAAGGAAGCTCATGCCCGCCCAGGGGCGTCAGATGCGGCGGTGTGATCGTCAGGCCGCGATCGGGACCGGCGCCCAACAGCGCCGCCAGTTGATGCCGGCGTACCAGCACCGTCTGATCGGCGGACAGCAGGTCGGCACGGGCGGTATCCGCCTGCGCCTGCGAGGTGCGCAAGCTGCCCCGGTTTTCCATTCCTTCGCGCATCCGCTGGTCGGTGAGCGTCTGCTCGGCGGTGCGGCTGTCCAGCGCCGCTGCGCGATTGTCGCGCAGCGCCAACGCCGCGCCCAGGTCGGCATAGGCCTGGGCGATGCTGGTGGTCAGCATCAGAGCCGCCTGCTGCGCATCCACCGCCGCAGCCCGCCCTTCCGAGGTGGCGGCTGCCAGCGCGGCGCGATTGCGGCCCCATAGATCGGGATCGAAGCCCAGCGTCAGGTCGAGCTGGCCCTCACTATTCCAGCCATGTGGCAGGAAAGCGACGAACTGCGGCGGAAAACCGTTGTTGTAGCTCTGCTTGGTCAACCCGACGGTGCCTGCACCGTCCAGCTTCGGCAGCAGCGCCGCCCCCGCTTGCTGAGCGACCGCGTTCGCCTTGCGCAATCGCGCGGTGGCGGCGGCGACATCGGGAGAATGGGCCAGGCCTTCCGCAATCAGGCTGTCGAGTTGGGGATCGCCATAAGCCGTCCACCAGCCATCGACCGGCCACTGGCCCGCGCTGCTTTCCGGCAAGCTCTGGCTGGCGGCAATGGCATTGGCGGCCAGGGGCACCGGCCTGGGTCCGACATTCGGAACGGCGGCGCAAGCCGACAATAGCAACGGCGCCGCCGCCAGCAGGCAAGCCAATACGCTGGCACGGGCGCGGGTATGCCGCCGCATCGGGAGATACTCAAAGGGCGAATCTGCTGTCATGAAATGCGTACCATAAAGTATGAAAATCGTAAATAATGGCCCTTGCGGCCTTGTCAATCGCTGATCGTACTATAAAGTACGGCTATGGATATCGACGCTATCCCCAACCCTTGCGAAACGCGCGACCGCCGAGCCGCCCGCCGCCAGACGCGGCGCGAGGCGATCCTCAATGTTGCACAACGCTCGTTTCTCGAACATGGCTATGCCGCGACGAAAATGTCGGCGATCGCCGCCGAACTCGGCGGGTCGAAGGGCACGCTGTGGAGTTATTTCCCCGCGAAGGATTTGCTGTTCGCCGCAGTGGTCGACCGCGCCACCGAAGCCTTCCAGCAGCAATTGACCTTGCTGCTCAACCCGCAGGATGAACTGGAAGCGACCCTTCGCCGGTTTGCGCGCGGCTTTCTGCAACGCGTCACATCGCCCGAGGCGCTGGCGCTGTATCGACTGGTGGTCGCGGAAGCCGGTCGTTTTCCAGAGACCGGGCGCATTTTTCAGGAGCGGGCCATGGGGCGAACCCGCGCCCAAGTGGCGACCTATTTGGCCGGAATGATGACGCGTGGTCTGCTGCGCAACGATGACCCAGAGATGGCGGCGCAGCAATTGGTCGGGCTGTGCCTGTCGGGGAGTCACCAGATGATGGTGATGCGCTCGATCGAAAGCGTCGACGCCGCATTGCTGGATGCCGAGGCGACGAATTGCATAGCCACCTTCCTGCGGGCCTTTTCCAGTCGGGATTAGGGTGTTTTGGGATTTGGCCCATGTCTGAGCCAAAGCTCAACACACCCGAGAGGCCGAAGAAAACCTTGTACACTGCACAAGAAGAATTGCAGTGAAACCTCAATCAACTCGGTAGATATGTCGCGTTCGATCGGTTAGGTCGCGCGATGACATTCGTCCAAAATTTGCCGCGCCGGTCGCGCAGCGGGGCGCTATGAGGATCGCGGCATGAGTTGGATCGATCACATCGACGGGATCCGCGCCGCTGCCGGCTTTCTGGTTGGCCTGCTGGTCGGGCTGACCGGGGTGGGCGGTGGCTCGCTGATGACGCCGCTGCTGGTGTTGCTGTTCGGCATTGCCCCGCAGACCGCCGTCGGCACCGACCTGCTGTATGCCGCCGTCACCAAGATGACCGGCTCGGCGGTGCATGGCTGGCGCGATACGGTCGAGTGGCCGGTGGTGCGGCGCCTGACTTATGGCAGTATCCCCGCCGCGATCATCACCCTGACGGTACTCAATCATTACGGCCATGTCGGCAGGTCGGCGCAGCATGTCATCCTGATCGTGCTGGCGGGGCTGCTGGCGCTGACTTCGGTGACGGTGATGATGCGCAACTGGCTGATCCGGTTTGCCGCCGACCTCGATCCGATCGAGCCTGCGGGCAGGGTCGCCATTGCCACCGTAGTGCTGGGCGCGGTGCTGGGCGTTGCCGTCTCGATCTCGTCGGTGGGCGCGGGCGCGATCGGGGTGACGGTGCTGCTGATGTTGTACCCGCGCCTGCCGGTGGTGCGCGTCGTCGGTTCCGACATTGCCCACGCCGTTCCGCTGACGCTGATCGCCGGCACCGGTCACTGGATCATCGGCGATGTCGATGGCGTGCTGTTGATCAGCCTGCTGGTGGGCTCGATCCCCGGGGTGATCATCGGCAGCCTGATTTCAACCCATGCCCCGGACCGGGTGCTGCGGCCATTGCTTGCAGCCGTGCTGGCGCTGTCATCATGGCAGTTGTTCATGAAGACCACCACCCCCGATAAAACTGCGACCCGGCCCGTGGCAAAGCCCATGCCGGGCAAAGATTAATACCAGGCTGCGGGTTTATACCAAGCTGCCCGAAACCTCGTTCGTCTCCATCGGGGGAACATCGCCGCCCATTGACGGTTGTGGAAGCCAAGGCGGGAGTTAGATCCAGCTTGATGGAGAGTATCATGAACCCGAAGAAGCATTATCTGGCCGCGCTGGCCCCCGCGCTGGCCTTGATCCTGGCCGCGCCAGCCTATGCCGAAGGCAAGGGCGATCGCGCGCAGAAGGCTATCGCCGCCGCCGAGGCCAAGCTTGAAACAGCACGCGCATCGGGCGCAGCGACCGATATGCCGCAGGAATTTGCCCACGCGCAGCAAGCCTTGGCCGACGCCAAGGAAGATGTCGGCGCTGGCAAGAAAGAAGACGCGATCATGGCGGCAAACCACGCCGGGGCGCTAGCCGATGCGGTGGTGCTGGAACAGCAGAAGCACAAGGACATGGCCGCCGCCCGCCAGCATGAAATGGCCGAACACCAGGTCAATGCGGCGCAGCAGACCGCCGTTGCCGCGCAACAGACTGCCAGCTCCGCCCAAGCCGATGCCGCCGCCGCGCGCCAGCAGGCCGCCGATGCCAGCGCCCGTGCAGACGCCGCCCAGATGGCCGCAACCGCGCCCGAACCAGCCCACGTCGCCACCACGGTGACGACGTCCGAGCATAGCAGCGCCACCGTCCATCATGTCTATCACCGGCGCCACCGGGCCCGGCACGCGGTGGCCGCCAGTCGCGAGACGCAGACTACGGTAACCCAGACTGTTCGGTGAACCGGGCCGTTGCTTAAATCGACCGTAGGTTAACCAAGGCAAAACGCCAGGGAGGCAGCGCCGCGCGTTGTCTCCCGTTGCCTTTGTCCGGTGGGGAGAGGATGATGAACGATCCACAGCCGCCCACATTGATCGGTCTGGGCAAGCCAGGCGAGATCCGCGCGGAAATCAACCAGCGCGGCGCGGAATTATGGACGCTGACCGACCGCGATGGCACCCCGTTGCAGTGGTCCGGCGATCCGCAGGTGTGGAGCGGGCGCGCACCGATCCTGTTTCCCATCGTCGGCAGCCTGGCGGGCGGAGTCTATCGATATAACGGGGGCAGTTATCCGCTGCATCGCCACGGCTTTGCCCGTCATGCCGAATTTTCGGTGGTCGAACAGACCGAAACAAGCGTGCTGCTGCGGCTGGAAGCCGATCATCAGACGCGCAAAGTCTATCCGTTCGATTTCCAGCTCGATCTGCGTTTCACCTGCGCGGTCGATGCGCTGGCGGTCGCGGCCTGTGTGCGCAATCTGGGCGAGGAGACGATGCCGTTTTCATTCGGTTTTCATCCCGCGCTGCGCTGGCCGCTTGAACCGGGCGCGCCGCGCGCTGGTCACGCCATCGTATTTTCATCCGCCGAGCCCGCGCCGATCAGCAGGCTCGATGCCGACGGCCTGATCCTGGCGGAGCGTCAGCCCAGCCCGGTCGTGGGTCGCCGACTTGATTTGAGGGATGAATTGTTCGCTGGCGATGCACTGATTTTCACCGATCTCGCCAGCCGCAGCGTCGATTATGGCGCCAATGATCACGGCGCCCCGATTGGCCGCCACATCCGCGTCGAATTCGACAATTTCCCGCTGCTCGGCGTCTGGACCAAGCCGGGTGCGCGCTACATCTGCATCGAGCCATGGCAGGGCATCGCCGATCCCGAAGGTTTTTCCGGCGATATATTCGCCAAACCGGGGATTATCCCGCTGGCGCCGGGCACTGCCTGGCATTCGGCCCTGACCCTGACCTCCCAGATGCCGCAATGAGCGTAGCGAACTCCCATTGGCGAATTTCGAAAGAAACCCTGAGCTGCGTATGAGCATTTTTCCCGGCTTCACGATCGAGCGCACTGAGGCGGTCCTGCTGCGCGGCTGCGGTGAGCTGGACAGCCGCGATCTGATGAGCCCTTACGTGTGGCAATATGACAGCGGCGTTTATGGCATCCTGGTGCGCGGCGTGCCCAGGGGCGGCCATTACGACACCGATACCGGCAAGATCTGGTACGGTGAAAGCAGCGACGGGCTGAATTTCGCGATGCGCGACCAGCCGATCCTGGTGCCCGACCCGCAAGGGCTGGATGCTGGCGGCTGCGAGGATCCGACGCTGGTGATCCACGATGGACGCTGGCTGATCTATTATACCGGGGTCGATCCCGGACATAGCTGCGGCCAGATGCTGTA
>JALYHR010000088.1 GCA_030776465.1 Pseudomonadota bacterium | reverse complement strand
GTTCATACTGCGCTTCGCCTGGATGAGCGCGGCATGAGCGTGATGAGATCCATGTCCCGCAAAATCCTCCCCTTTCGGGGGAGGTGGCTCGCGCAGCGAGACGGAGGGGGCGCGTCAGGGCGCAATCCATGCCGGGAGGTTGCCCTTGCAACCGCCCCCTCCGTCAGCCCTGCGGGCTGCCACCTCCCCCAGAGGGGGAGGATTTTGCAGGACATGGGTCTCATTACGCTCATGCCGCGCTCATCCAGGCGAAGCGCAGTATGAACAGCGCCGCGAGAAGGTAGAGAAACCAGTCGCTGCGCTGCGCCTTGCCGCGCAGCAATTTCAGCGCGGCATGGGCGGTGATGCCGAAGGCCAGCCCGTTGGCGATCGAGAAGGTCAGCGGGATCATCGCCACGGTCAGGAAGGCGGGGACGCCCGCCATCGGGTCTTCCCACATGATCTCACCCAGCGGCAGCAGCATCAGGCCGCCGACCACGATCAGCGCCGGGGCGGTGGCGGCGAGCGGCACCAACTGCGCCCATGGCGCGACGAACATGGTCAGGAAAAACAGCCCGCCGGTGACCAGCGCGGTCAGGCCGGTGCGCCCGCCCGCCTGCACGCCCGCGGCGCTTTCGACATAGCTGGTGACGGTGCTGGTTCCCGCCAGTGACCCGACGATGGTGGCGATCGCGTCGGTCAGCAGGATGCGATTGAGATTGCTGATGCGTCCATCGCTGTCGATCAACCCGGCGCGCTTGGTCACCGCGACCAGCGTGCCGATATTGTCGAACAGGTCGACGAACAGGAACACAAAGACGATTTCCAGCAGGCCCATGCCGTGCTTGCCGGTGACGCCGAACAGGCCGGACAGATCGAGCTTGAACGCGGTGCCGGTCAGCGCGGCCAGGCTGTAAGGCTCGGGCTTCATCGCCACTTGCCCGAACAGCCAGCCGACCAGCGTCGTCGCGACAATCCCGATCAGCATGGCGGCGCGCACGTTCCACACGCTGAGCGTGGCGATCACCAGCAGGCCGAACAGCGCCAGTTCCGCCCCCGGCGCGCGCAGATTGCCCAGCGCGACGAATGTGGCGGGGTTAGCGACGATGATCCCGGCGTCCTTCAGCCCGATAAAGCCGATGAACAGCCCGATCCCGCCCGCCACCGCCGCAAACAAAGTGGGCGGGATGACCGCGACGATCATCTGGCGCACCCCGGTCAGCGTCAGCACCAGAAAGGCGACGCCCGAGATCATCACGCAGCCCAGCGCCACCGGCCACGGTACGCCCATCTGCTGCACGACGGTAAAGCTGAAATAGGCGTTGAGCCCCATGCCCGGCGCCAGCGCCAGTGGGGTGTTGGCGACCAGCCCCATCAGGATCGAGCCGAAGGCGGCGGCAAAGCAGGTGGCTGCCGCGACCGACGCCACCGGCAGTCCCGCCTGACCCAGGATCGCCGGGTTGACCAGCACGATATAGGCCATGGTGAGGAAGGTGGTGCATCCTGCCAGTACTTCGGTGCGGATCGAGCTGCCGCGTTCGGCAATGCGGAAATAGCGCGTGATCGGTGCGGTTTGCGTCTGGTTCATGTCGTTTCCTCTAGACGCAAGCTGACAGGGGCAGTGACGCCGATAAATCCGGCTTGTTCAAGTGCGGCGGCGCAGCGGAACAGCTTTGCCTCGCCGCCCGGCTGGCCGATCAGTTGCAGCCCAAGCGGCAGTTGGCCGGGGCGCAGCAGCGGCACCGCCAGCGATGGCAGCCCCAGGAAACTGATCGGCTGGGTGTGGATGCCCAGGTCGGCGCGCGCCGGGCGCAACGCGCCGTCAATCAGGATCTGCGGATCAGCGATCAGCGGCGCTTCGCATGGCGTGGCCGGGGCCAGGAACACGTCGAAACCGGCGGTCTCAACGGCGACACGGGCTTGCAATTCGGCGCGGAAGGCGCGCGCCTGTTCATACAAACCGCGCGGGACCAGCGCGCCCGCGATCAGCCGGTCGCGGGTTGCCGGGTCAAAGCGCATCGCCTCGCGGTTCAGTGCCTCGCGGTGCAGCACACCCCCTTCATAAGCGGTGATCAGGAACGCTGCCGAACGCGCGCGGGCGATATCGGGCAATGCAATCAGCGGCGCGTCGCCAGCGATCGCGTCGATTGCGTCCAGTTGCGCCGCTCGCGCATTCTCGCGAAAACGCCCGCCCAGTCGCGCCATGCGGATCGGCGCGCCATCGTCTTCGTCATTCTGAGCCGACAACACCTGCCATACCGCGCCCATATCGCCGAGCGAGGTGGTGAACGGCCCGATATCGTCGAAGCTGTCAGCGAAGGGAAAGGTGCCGCCCATCGGCAGGCCGCCATGCGTAGGTTTCAACCCGTACAGCCCAGTCAGGCTGGCGGGCACCCGGATCGAGCCGTTGGTATCCGATCCCAGCGAGAACGCCAGCAAGCCAGCCGCCACCGCCGCCGCCGATCCACCCGACGATCCGCCTGCCAGCCGGGCGCGGTCGTGGGGATTGCGCGTGGTGCCGTGGCGGGCGTTGATCGTGGCGAAGCCATAGGCGAATTCGTCCATGTTGAGCGTCGCGACCAGTACCGCACCCGCATCACGCAAGCGCCGGATCGCCTCGGCGTCCTGCGCTGCGGGGCGCGCATCGGCATAGATAGCCGAACCCGCCGTGGTGGGCAGCCCCGTTACATCGAACAGGTCCTTGACGCCATAAGGTACGCCCGCCAACGGTCCGGGATCGCTGCCCCGGCGCACCGCCGCATCGACATCCCGCGCTTCTTGCCGTGCGCGGTCGGTCAGCACGCGGGTAACCGCGCAGAGGTCTTCGGCGTACGCCAGCCGGTCCAGGCATTCTTCCGCCACGGCCAGCGCCGTGACCCGGCCAGACCGCACGACATCGGCGATATCGGTTGCCCGCTTCATTGAGCGGGGCCTTGAAAAATATCGGCGTGATGGTCGAGCAAGGCCAGATTGGCGATCACGCCGGGCAGGCATTCGGCCGGGATCGCCAGGCCCAGCGCCGCCGCCGCGCGCATTGCAGCATCGGCATCGCGCGGGATGGTCGCGCGCGCCCGGTCCTGTTTCACCCCGTCCATGTACATCCCATGCCCGCATTCCCCCTAGCGATCCAACACAATGATGATGACATATCGTTGCAAAAAACAGGGTGGGTCAGGGGCTGGTGGCAATGTGAGACGCAGCCCCACCGCTGGTTGCGGGGAAAACCTGCAGGTAAACGGCCTTGACCTCGGAGCGACCCGTTTCCGCCAGTTTGGCCGCAGTGACGCCCTTTTTATCGGGGATATCGCCGCGTGCGCCATGGGCGGCCAGCGCTTGCATCATCGCGGCCAGTTCGGGCGCGGGCTTGCCGCCAGCCAGGATATGCAGCGCGGTTTCGCCGTCGTTGTCGGCATGGTTGGCATCGGGCGCCAGTTTCAGCGCCAGTTCCAATGCCGCCGCACTGCCGCCCCGGGCAGCGGCCATCACCAGATTGCTGCCATTGGCGGCCACGAAATCGGGCTTGGCCCCGGCTGCCACCAATGCCGCCATCGCCGCCGCCTGACCATTGGCCGCCGCCATCAGCAGCGGCGACATCGGCGGAACCGGCGCCGGGGGCATGCCGAAATTGGCCTCGGTCACCCAGGTCACGCGCGATGGCCCGGTCAAGCCATTGGCATCGGCGCCCTTGGCCAGCATCAATGCGATCAGCGCGGTATCGCCCGCGGCGGCGGCGGCGTGGAGCGGCTGGCGACCCTCGCGGTCGCGCGCTGCCAGATCGCCACCCAAGGTAACAAGTCGCGCGGCGGCGGCGAAATTGTGCTGGTAAAGCGCCAGTTGCAGGGCACTGGTCTGTTCGGGGCCGCGATGATCGGTTCGCGCCCCCGCCGCCAGCAAGGCGTCGACTGCGGGCAGCGTGCCGCTCTTGATCGCGAAGAACAACGGCGTGAAGCCGCCGGTGGAGACGCGGTTCGGGTCCGCGCCCGCCTTCAGCAACAAGGCGACCGTCTCGGCTCGTCCGGTGCTGGCGGCCCACATCAGCGGGGTCTGGCCGCGGCTGTCCACCGGGTCGGCGGGCGCGCCCAGCGCCAGCATGCGCGCCACTGCGGCGGCGGGTCCGAACCGCGCGCAGATCGCCAGCGGGGTTGTGCCATCGGGCGCCATGCTGCGAACTTCTGCGTGGGCGTCCAGCAACTGGCCGATGATCGCGCCATTACCCAGCTCGCAGGCCAGCGCCAGCGGGGTCACGCCATCGTCGTCGGCCGGATTGGGCCGGGCACCGCGCGCTAGCAGCGCCGAAACCAGCGCCGGGTCCTGGGCATTCACCGAAAGCGCCAGCGGGCTTGCCCCAAAAGCGCCGCGCTGGTTGGGATCGGCATGATCGCGCAACGCCGCTGCGGCGAGCGCGACATCGTCGGCGCGGATGGCGTGCTCCAGCGCATCGTCATTGCTGGTTCCGGCTGCCCGCGCCGCGCCGCAAAGGCTCAGCGCGACCGCAAATCCACAGCACCAGCGGGCGATTTCAGCCATGCGCCAGTTCCGCTAGGGGCACGGTGCTGTCGCCGAACGAGGTGGCCGGTACATCCAGCACATGCAGCATCGCCAGCAACAGGTTCGACATCGGGGTATGCTCGGGCACGACGACATGGCGGTTGCCCGGCACCAGTCCGCCAGCGACGATCACCGGCAGGTCCATGAAATCATGTTCCTGTGAGTTGCCGAAAGCGGATCCACGCAGCACCAGGGTTGAATCAAGCAGCGAACGGTCGCCATCGCGGGTTTCCTGCAGGCGCTTCAGGAAATAGGCGAAGAACTCCATATGATAGCGGTTGATCTTGGCCAGCTTGACCATTTTTGCCGGGTCATAGTCATGGTGGCTGAGCATGTGGTGCGAATCGGGGACGCCGATCTCGGCATAGGTGCGGTTGCTGATCTCGCGGCCGATCATGAAACTGCCGGTGCGGGTAATGTCGGCCTGCATCGCCAGCACTTGCAGGTCGATCATCAGGCGGACATGTTCGTCAAAGCTGTCGGGGATGCCTGCGGGGCAATCCATCGCCGGGGTTTGCTGCGCAGCATTTGACGCCACTGCCTTCTGGATGCGTTTTTCGACATCGCGGGTGGCATCCAGATATTCGGCCAGCTTGTGGCGGTCCTGCGCGCCCAGATTGCTGGCCAGACGCGCCGTATCGTCGCGGACGAAATCGAGAATGCTGGACTGGCCGCGCAATTTCGCCAGCCGGGCTGCGGGATCGACCCCGTCGCCATCGCCGAACAAACGCTCGAAGACATCGCGCGGGTTGGCGGTGACGGGCAGCGGCACGGTCGGGCTCAGCCAGGAAATGCCGTTGGTATAGGCGCAGCTATAGCCAATGTCGCAACTGCCCAGCAGGCTTGCCTGTTCGATGCCCAGTTCCAGCGAACCCAGCGGCGTCGCATCGCCGACCTGCGCGGCAAAGACCTGATCGACCGAGATCGCACAACGGATATCGCTGCCTTCGGTCTGGCGGACATGCGTTCCGGTCAGGAAGGCCGGGCAGGATCGGCCATGGCCGGCGGCGATATCGCCCATCGCCGCCGCGCTGGGGTGGCCCAGCCCGCTGATCACGGTGACCTGATCGGCATAGGGCGCCAGCGGTTCCAACGTCGCGGGCAGCACCAGCCTGCCCGGATTGCCGGGGCGAAAGCTGGGCATCATCATGCCGTTGGGGGTGTAGAAAATTTGCAGGCGTTTCACGCGCGCGGCGATATCGGCGGCACGCGCGGTAGGGATCATCGCCTCGAACAGCGGCAGCGCCATCGTCGCCCCCAGTCCGCGCAGCACGGTACGCCGGGGCAGGGGTTTGCGGGGAATGATCATGCCAAGTTCCTCATGAGACCAACGTGCCGTAAATCTGCTCTCCAATCCTCCCCCTCTGGGGGAGGTGGCAGCCCGCAGGGCTGACGGAGGGGGCGGGTTCGTGGACAATAT
>JALYHR010000087.1 GCA_030776465.1 Pseudomonadota bacterium | reverse complement strand
CGGGTCATAGCCGTGCCCACCCCATGGGTGGCAGCGCAATAGACGCTTAACCGCAAGCCAGCCACCCTTAATCGCGCCATGCTTTTCAAGCGCCAGAATGGCGTATTCCGAGCAACTGGGCGCATAGCGACAGCTAGGGCCCAGCACCCGCGACGGGCCGATCTGCCAGCCGCGCACCAGCATGATGAGCAGCCATTTCATGGCCGCGCCGGTGACGATTTTAGGGGCGCCTGGCCATTTCGAACGGATTTTTTGCCGGCGGTCTTGCGCCGGGGAGGATCGCCTTTCCCCGCCGCCGCTCGCGTCAATGCCGCCAGCAATTCCTCGCGCAACACAGCAAAGTCACGCTCGATACCGCCCTCGCGCCCGATCACGACATGGTCGTGCTGCGCCAGGCCATGCAGCGGCAGTATTTCGCGGATCAACGCCCGAAACCGCCGTTTCATGCGGTTGCGTACCACGGCATTGCCGATGCGCTTGGTCACGGTGACACCGTAGCGCAGCCCCGCGCCGCCATTCGGGCGCACCAGCAGGACAAGGCCAGGTCGGGAAATGCGCAAGCCGCGATTCGCCGCGACGAAATCGGCGCGGCGCGTCAGGACTGCGGGGAATTTGTCCGGAATGGGCGGGTCCGGACGCTCTGCATCGTGAAGCTCAGGCGCTTCCGCGTTCAGGCCGACAGCTTCTTGCGGCCACGGGCGCGGCGCGCGCGCAACACGTTGCGGCCGCCGACGGTGGCCCCGCGTGCACGGAAGCCGTGGCGACGGGCGCGGACAAGACGGCTGGGCTGGAACGTGCGCTTCATGATAACCTCGAATTGCCAAACGCCGCTTTCGGCGCGAATACTTGGGCCGCCGCAAAAGCAGCGCACCTGATCGAGCGCCCGTTACGCAAAGGCGGGATTCGAGTCAAGGGTCAGGCTGAGCGAGTATGCGCGCCGAATAGAGTCGACACGCCAGCCCCGCCCCCTATGCACCGTACGTATTTTTACGAAGGGAGTTCGGCTTGGTCGCGCTGGTAATGACTGTGGCCTATCTGGGGCTGGAGGCCCGCGCGGTCGAGGTCCAGTGCCAGATCGCCCCCGGCATGCCCGGCTTTTCCGTCGTCGGCCTGCCCGACAAGGCGGTCAACGAAAGCCGCCAGCGGGTGCAGGCGACTTTGGCCAGCATGGGTCTGTCGCTGCCGCCCAAGCGGATCATCGTTAACCTGTCCCCAGCCGACCTGCCCAAGGAAGGCGCGCATTACGATCTGCCGATTGCACTGGCGCTGCTGGCGGCGATGGGCGTGACCGATGCGGAACAATTGGCGGACTTTATCGCCGTCGGCGAACTGGCACTGGATGGCCGGATCATATCGTCGCCCGGCGTGCTGCTGGCCGCGATCCATGCCAGCAGCCAAGACATGGGATTGATTTGCCCGGCGGCACAAGGCGCGGAAGCGCGCTGGGCCAGCGGCGTGCCGGTGCTGGCCGCGCCCGATCTGATCAGCCTGCTCAACCATTTGAAAGGCACGCAGGTGCTGGCCGAACCAGCCCAGGGCGAGGCTGAGCCGCCCGCAATGGGCCCCGACCTGCGGCAGGTAAAGGGGCAGGAGACCGCCAAACGCGCGCTGGAGATTACCGCTGCAGGCGGGCATAATCTGCTGCTGATCGGTCCGCCGGGGGCGGGCAAATCGCTGCTGGCAAGCTGTCTGCCGGGTATCCTGCCGCCGCTGACTTCGACCGAGGCGCTGGAAGTATCGATGATCGCCTCGATCGCGGGCACGCTGGACGGCGGGCGGATCAGCCGCAGCCGACCGTTCCGTAGTCCGCATCATTCGGCGTCGATGGCGGCGATGACCGGCGGCGGCATGCGCGTGCGCCCCGGCGAAGTCAGCATGGCGCATCTGGGTGTGCTGTTCCTTGATGAGCTGCCCGAATTCCAGCGCGCGGTGCTCGATTCGCTGCGCCAGCCGCTCGAAACCGGTGAAGTCAGCGTCGCGCGGGCCAATGCCCATGTCACCTTCCCGGCGCGGGTGCAGTTGATCGCGGCGATGAACCCATGCCGCTGCGGCTATCTGGGCGACGCAGCGCTGGCCTGCAGCCGCGCCCCCCGCTGCGCCGCCGATTACCAGAGCAAGGTATCGGGGCCATTGCTCGACCGTATCGACCTGCACGTCGAAGTCGATCCGGTCAGCGCATTGGACATGGCGCTGCCGGCGGCGCGCGAAGGTTCAGCGGAAGTGGCCGCGCGGGTCAGCGGTGCGCGGGCGATCCAGACCGCGAGGCTGGCCGGAACCGGACGGCGCAGCAACGCCGAACTGGAAGGCGATCTGCTCGATAAATACGCCACCCCCGAAGACGCCGGGCGCAAACTGCTGCTGCAAGCCGCCGAAGCGATGCGCTTGTCCGCGCGCGGTTATACGCGGATGTTGCGGGTGGCGCGGACCCTTGCCGATCTCGCCGGGGCGGAGACAATCGCGCGAATTCATGTGGCCGAGGCGCTGAGTTATCGGCGGCAGGCGCCCAGGGCTTGAATGCAGGGCGGGGTGATAGTGTTAGGGCCGCGAAAGAATTTGTGCTAGGGTGTACACAAGCAAGCACAGGAGCAACCATGCCCAGCGCCACCATGACGATTCGAGTTCCCACCGAAGTCCGCGACAAGCTTGGCCGCCTGGCGCAGGACACTCGCCGCAGCCGCTCCTATCTCGCCGCCGAAGCAGTCGCCGCCTATGTCGAGCGCGAATTGGCGATCGTCGAAGGTATCAAACAAGGCCTTGCCGACGTCGCGGCGGGCCGCGTCACGCCGCATGAGGAGGTGATGGCGGCAGCCCACGCGATTATCGCGGAAGCAAGAAGGAACCGGGCATCCAACCCGTGAAACGGGTAATTTGGTCGGAAGCGGCGGAACGCGACTATTTGGGAATTCTGCGTCACATATCCGCCAACGATCCCGACGCTGCCGAGCGAGTAAGGGCTGCAATTGAAAAGACAGCAGACAACCTTGCCGATTTCGCAACCGGCCATCCCAGCCGGGTCGGGGGCGCCTATGAAAAATCAGTCCGCCGCCTGCCCTATATCATCGCCTATGCCCTGACCGATGGTGACAAGGCGATTTCCATCCTGCGCGTCATCCATACCGCGCGGGATTGGCAGGGCGATAGCTGGCCAGAATAGCGATCACCCCCGCTTGGCCGCCTGGATCACCGCACGGCGCCTCGAAGGGCCGCTGCCGATAACAATAAAATCATAAATTTCGGTCAAACAGGCCTCAACGGCGCGGCGACGTAGTAATTAACCATCCGCAGTTGCGTGTTGCGATGCAGCACCTTTTAGCGCACATCTGGCGCATGATCACAGCCGGCCTCCACCACCTCACCCGCTATCGCTACGACCGCCTGATCCGACTTGGCCCCCAGGTGATCCGCTTGCGCCCCGCCCCGCACAGCCGCACGGCGATCCCCAGTTATTCGCTGAAAATCAGTCCCGCCAATCACTTTCTCAACTGGCAGCAGGACCCGCACGGCAATTGGCAAGCGCGGGTGGTATTTCCCGACCCGGTCGATCACTTCTCGTTCGAGGTCGATCTGCTGGCCGACCTGGCGGTGATCAACCCGTTCGATTTCTTCGTCGATCCCTATGCCGAGGAAGTGCCCTTCGTTTATGACAAGGCGCTGGGCGAGGATCTGTCGGCCTATTTCGAGACCGAGCCGCAGGGTCCGCTGTTTGCCGAGCTGGTCAATGAATTCGCAGGCTTTCGCGGGCGTAGCAACGATTTCCTGGTGGCGATGAACCAGCGGCTGATGGGGCTGGTGTCCTATGTCATCCGCATGGAAGCGGGGGTTCAGGGGCCAGAAGAAACCCTGACGCTGGCCAGCGGATCGTGCCGCGACAGCGCCTGGCTGCAAGTGCAATTGCTGCGCCATCTCGGTTATGCCGCGCGCTTTGTTTCTGGCTATCTCATCCAGATGAAGGCCGATATCGAATCGCTGACCGGTCCCAAGGGGCCCGAGGCGGATTTCACCGACCTTCACGCCTGGACCGAGGTCTATCTGCCGGGTGCGGGCTGGGTGGGCCTTGATGCCACCTCGGGGCTGTTTGCTGGCGAAGGCCATATTCCGCTGGCCGCGACGCCGCATTACCGCTCGGCGGCGCCGGTCAGTGGCGCGGCGGAATATGCCGAGGTGGATTTCCATTTCGAGATGAGCGTGACGCGGCTGGCCGAAGCGGTGCGCATCACCAAACCGTTCACCGATGCGCGCTGGGACGCGCTGCTGGCGCTGGGCGACAAGGTGGACGACGACCTCGCCCGCCATGACGTGCGTCTGACGATGGGCGGCGAGCCGACCTTCATCGCCGACGGCGATTACGACGCAGCCGAATGGAACGGCTCGGCAGTCGGCCCGACCAAGGCTGCTTATGCCGACAAGCTGATCCGGTTGATGCGCGGCAAATTCGCACCGGGATCACTGCTTCATCACGGGCAAGGCAAATGGTATCCCGGCGAAAGCCTGCCGCGCTGGGGCTATTCGATCTATTGGCGCAAGGATGGCGTGCCGATCTGGCGCGATGCCTCGCTGATTGCAGGCGAGAAACTGCCTGCCGAGGAAGCGGCCACGCCTACGCCTGCGATCGATCCGGCGCTGGCGGCGCGTTTCCTGAACGATACCGCGGAAAAGCTGGGTTTGAATCGGGAGTTCGTCCAGCCGGTCTATGAAGACAGTATCGAATGGATCATCAAGGAGGCGCAGCTTCCCGATAATACCAGCCCGATCGACCCCAAGCTCGAAGATCCCGAGGAACGTGCGCGCTATATGCGCACCTTCGAGCGCGGGCTGACTAATCCGGTGGGCTATGTGCTGCCGGTGCAACGCTGGAATACCGCACCGGCGCAGTTGCGGCGCTGGAAAAGCGAGGCCTGGACGGTGCGACGCGGGGTGCTGTGTGCGGTGCCGGGCGATTCCGCGCTGGGCTATCGCTTGCCGCTGGGCTCGCTGCCTTATGTGCCACCGAGCGATTATCCCTTCATCCATGTCCGCGACACCGCCGAGCCGCGTGAGCCGCTGGCCGATTATCGCAGCCAAGGCACCGAGCGCGGCAGCCAGCAACGCGACGCGGTTATAACGAAGGACGATGAAACCGATCCATCCGGGCAGCCACAGCGCGCCGAGGCGGTCGCCAGCGGCGGCAACCGCGCGCAGGAACGCGTCGAACAAATCCGCATCGAAGGCGCGGTCCGCACCGCATTGACGGTCGAGCCGCATGGCGAATATCTCTCGGTGTTCATCCCCCCCGTTGAAGCGCTGGAGGATTACCTCGAACTGATCGCGGCGATCGAAAGCGTCGCGGAGGCGACCCGCACCCCGATCAGGATCGAAGGCTATCCACCGCCGCCCGATCCCCGGCTGATGGTGCTGAAAATCACCCCCGATCCCGGCGTGATCGAGGTCAATATCCACCCTTCCGCCAGTTGGCGCGAATCGGTCAATATCACCGAGACGCTGTATGACTGCGCGCGCCAGATCGGGCTGACCGCCGACAAATTCATGGTCGATGGCCGTCCGATCGGTACCGGCGGCGGCAATCACATCGTCCTGGGCGGGGCGAGCCTGCTCGATTCGCCGTTCATCCGCCGCCCCGACCTGCTGAAAAGCTTTGTCATCTACTGGCAGCGTCATCCGGCGCTGTCCTATCTGTTTTCAGGCCTGTTCATCGGCCCGACCAGCCAGGCGCCGCGCATCGACGAAGCCCGCCACGACAGCCTCTACGAGCTGGAAATCGCGCTGGCGCAGGTGCCGACTCCTGATCAGCCCCAAGGTCACCCAGCGCCGGCACCCTGGGTGGTGGACCGCTTGTTCCGCAATCTGCTGGTCGATGTCACCGGCAATACCCACCGCACCGAGATCTGCATCGACAAGCTGTTTTCGCCGGACGGCCCGACCGGACGGCTGGGCCTCGTCGAATTTCGCGCTTTTGAAATGCCGCCAGACGCGCGGATGAGCCTGGCCCAGCAATTGTTGCTGCGCGCGCTGGCCGCGATGTTCTGGCAGCAGCCATTGGATGGCGAACTGGTGCGCTGGGGCACGGCACTGCACGATCGTTTCATGCTGCCGCATTTCGTCTGGGCCGATTTCATCGACGTGCTCGATGATTTGCGCCGGTTCGGCTATGATTTCGACCCCGAATGGTTCGAGGCGCAGCGCCAGTTCCGCTTTCCCGTCCACGGCACGGTCGAAGGCGGCGGCGTCACGCTTGAAGTCAGCCATGCGCTGGAACCGTGGAACGTGCTGGGCGAGACCGGCGCGATCGGCGGCACCGTGCGCTATGTCGACAGCTCGACCGAGCGCTTGCAACTGCGCGCCACCGGGCTGGTGCCGGGCCGCCACGTCATCGCCTGCAATGGCCGCCGCGTGCCGATGACGCCCACCGGTTCCAGCGGAGAAGCCGTTGCCGGAGTGCGTTACAAGGCGTGGTTCCCGGCCAATTGCCTGCACCCGATGATGCCCGCGCATGCCCCGCTGACCTTCGACATCCTCGATATCTGGAATGGCCGGTCGCTGGGCGGCTGCGTCTATCATGTCGCGCATCCGGGGGGGCGTTCGTATGATGTCGTGCCGGTCAACAGCTATGAGGCCGAATCGCGGCGCCAGGCGCGGTTTCAGGATCATGGCCATTCGCCCGGCCCGCAACCGATTCCTGCAGCCGAAGTGGCGGGCGAATTTCCAGTGTCGCTCGACCTGCGTCGTCCCGTGCATACCGGCTGAACCCCGGCTAGCATGGACGCCCCGGCCCAGATGATCCCGACGCCAATGACACCGGTGGGCAACCGGATGGCGGATTACCTGCGCGATTGCCCGGCGGCGGACCTGTGCCGCGATGCCGCAGCCCCGGTGGCGCAGAAATGGGCCGCGATGGCCGATGGCCTTGCAGCGTTGTCGCACGATGGTCAGGACTCTGCGAATGTTGGGCGAGTCCACGAGCAGGTGGCCCGGCAGATTCAGGATCTCGGGCTGACCTTCCGCGTTGCCGGCGACGAGGACGAACGACCCTGGCCGCTCAGCCCGATGCCGCTGATTATCGGCGCCGATGAATGGGCCCAGGTCGAGGCGGGACTGATCCAGCGGGCGACATTGCTGGAAGCGTTGGCCGCCGACGTTTACGGCCCGCAATCTTTGGTGGACAATGGCCAACTGCCAGCGGCGGTGATCGCGGGCAGTCGCTATTTCGCGCGGCGGATGGTCGGGCTGAAGCCGCAGGGCGGCAATTACCTCAATGTCTGCGCCTTCGACCTGGCGCGCGGGCCGGGCGGAAAATGGCGTATCCTGGCGGACCGGCTGCGACTGGCGACCGGGATCGGCTATGCGCTGGAAAACCGGCTGGCGTTATCGCGCAGCACCGGATCGCTGCTCAGCACGATCAACACCCGGCGGGTAGCCAATTTCTTTGCCGCATTGCGCGCCGGTATCGCCCGCAATTGCGCACGCGAACGTCCGCGCATCGCCTTGCTCACTCCTGGGCGGTTCAACCAGTCGTACCCGGAGCAAGCCCATCTTGCGCGTTATCTCGGGCTGCCGCTGGTCGAGGGCCGCGACCTCAACGTCGCCGACGAACGCTTGTGGCTGCGCACGATCGCCGGGCCGCGCCGCATCGACGCATTGTGGCGCTGGATCGACACCAATGCCCTCGACCCGCTGAGCTTCGATTCGCGCTCGGCGATCGGCGTCCCCGACCTGTTCGAGGCCTGGGCGCATGGCGGGCTGGAAATGACCAATTGGCCGGGCGTGGAAGTGCTGGAATCGCGCGCTTTCGCAGCCTTTATGCCGCGCTTGTGCAAGATTGTGCTGGGCGAAAGCCTGGCCTTGCCTAATGTCGCAACGTGGTGGTGCGGCCAGCCCGATGAAGCCGCGCAAGTGCTGGCCCGGCTCGATGAATTGCTGGTCGGCCCGGCGTTCGGCAAGGACGGCCCGGAGGCTGCCAATGTCATGCGGCCGGGCGCCGCGATGTCACCCGTGGAACGGGCCGAACTGGCCGCCGCGATCGCGCGCCGGCCGATGGATTATTGCGGACAGGAAATCGTCCACCTTTCGACCTCGCCGGTATTGATCGACGACCAACTGGTGGCGCGCCCGTTCACCCTGCGCGCGTTCGTGGCGCGCGACGGCAACGGCCAATGGACCGTCATGCCCGGCGGCTTTGCCCGGCTGTCGTCAACCGGCCAATTGCTCACCTCGCTGATGGGCGAAGGCGATTTGTCCGCCGATGTCTGCATCGTCGATGATTTTGCGGGAGGCGATCCGCATACCGGCGCCAACCTTGCCAGCGGGTTTGGTTCGGAACTGGCCGTGCGTCGCGGCGGCGGCATTCTGGCCAGCCAGGCCGCCGACAATCTGTTCTGGTTCGGGCGTTATTGCGAGCGCGCCGAAGCCACCCTGCGCGTTTTGCGCGGCATTCTGGGCAGTGCAATCGAGGCCGACGCCGGTGCCGCGCGCGATGCCCAGTTGCGGCGGTTCCTGGCGCAATTGCTGGAGACCTGGGGCGCTATCCCGGATGATGACATCGACGCATCGCTGACCAAGCTGTGCAGCGATGCCCTGGCGGAACATTAAATTAAAGTCCGCGTTGCCGCACTCCTGCGCAATATGCAGCGTGTCGGGCTCAGCCTGCGTGACCGGCTGGCGCGAGATTTCTGGCGCATCGCCCGCCGCGCGCCGCCGCATTTCGACAGTGACGGCGCCGAAACCGTTCGCGACGCAATCAGGGAATTGTTGGAACGGCTGGGTACATTATCAGGGTTGATCGCCGAAAACATGGTGCGCGACGATGCCTTCCGCTTTCTGGAAATGGGCCGCAGGATCGAGCGAGCGCTGGCGACTTGCCGCATCGTCACGCATCTGGCGCAGTCTGAAGACGAAGCCGACGCGCTCAGCCTGCTGCTTGACTTGTGCGACAGCCAGATCGTCTACCGTTCGCGCTATCTCGGCGGGACGGCGCGCGATCCGGTCTATGATCTGGTGCTGCTCGATCCCGACAATCCGCGTTCGCTGATCTTCCAGCTCCAGGAACTGCACCGGCACATCGCAGCGCTGCCCACGCTGGACGACGATGGCATGCCCGAAGCGCCGCTGCGCGAGATCCGCAGCCTGCTGGCGCCGCTGGAGGGCCTGACCGTAGACCGCCTGGACAATGACACGCTCGCCCATGTCGAGGCGCAGCTATTGGACCTTTCCGACGCCATCTCGGCGCGCTATTTCCTGCAAATGGAACGTGTCGACAGCCCCTTGTCGGGCAATTTGCTGGTATGATTTACCAGATCCGCAATTTGACCGCGATCGCTTATGCGCCGCCGGTCAGCCTGGCCCGCTTCAACCTGCGGTTGCGCCCGGCGGACTGGCCGAACCAGCGCCTGTTGAGTTATACCGTGGCGATCGACCCGCCGCCTGCCGCGATCCGCGAGGAACAAGGGCCCTTTCTGGTCAATACCAGCCGGCTGGTGACCAGTGGCGTCATTCGTACCTTGCGGATCGACAGCAATCTGCGGGTTGAGGTGCTGGAGCCGTTGGTGGATCCCGAAAAAATGCCGTCGCCCAGCATCGCCGCGATCCGCGACACCGCGCTGGCGCATTGCGAATTGCACGCGGACAGCCCCTGTTCCTATCTGTTCGCCTCGCCGATCGCCGCGCCCGCCGACGAAATCGCCGACTGGGCCAGGCCGATGCTGGGCGACGCGACCTCGGTGGTGGCAGGAGGCAAGGCCTTGATGCAGGCCATCTATGAGGGTTTTCGCTATGAATCGGGTGCGACCAACAGCTATACCCCGCCGCTGGAAGCGTTCCGCGCGCGTCACGGCGTATGCCAGGATTTCGCCCATGTCATGATCATCGCCGCCCGCGCCTATGGCATCCCGGCGGCCTATGTCAGCGGCTATCTGCGCACCCTGCCGCCGCCGGGCAAGCCCCGGCTGGTCGGCGCCGATGCGATGCACGCCTGGGTCAATTGGTGGTGCGGCGAGGAACTGGGCTGGGTCGGCTTCGACCCGACCAACAACGTCATCGTCCGCAGTGATCATATTTTCACCGCAATGGGCCGCGATTATGCCGATGTCGCCCCGCTCGACGGGGTATTTCGCGGCGGCGGCAAGCAGACGATGAAGGTGTCGGTGGACGTGGCGCCCGTGGATGAGGTGGCTTTGGTCGGCTGATCCAATTCGGCCGCCCAAATCCGAGAAACGCGTGACCTAATCCGCGAAACGCGTGGGCGCCGGGCTGATCACGGTAAACATGCCGCCGCGCACCTGGCGCACTTCCAGCGCGCGCTCGATCACGCCTTTGCTGGAGAAGCGAAACGGTCCATCCAGCCCGAGAAAGCCGCCGCGATCGTACATTTTCGTGGTCGGGAACGGTCCGCTTCCCCAGTCGCGGGCGATGCGCAGGGTCAGCAGCACGCTGTCATAACCCAGCGTGGCGATCCGGTACGGCGCCGCGCCAAAACGCGCGCGATAGCTGGCGGCGAAACGTTCGAAATGCTGGTCGGATAGCGCCGCGAATTCCGCCCCGCGCAGCGCCGGGCTATGCACGACCGAGGCCTCGCCGCTCCACAATTCGGTGCCCAGGATCAGCACGGAGCCGCCGGGTTTCAACCCGCCACCCGCCTTTATCGCGGTGGCGGCCTGCGCAGCCAGCGCGCCGGTGTCGGCGATCAGCACGGCGTCGCAGGGGCCGTGCGCCTTCAGCCGCCTGACCGCCGCAGCGACGGTGCCGCCGCGCCGATCGTAGCTTTCCATGCCGACCATGACCCCGCCGCTGCCGCGCACCGCCGCCAGCATCGCTTTGGACGCCCGCTCGCCGTAAACACCCAATGGCACCAGTGCGGCAAAACGCATCGCGCCCTGGCTTCGCGCCTCGCGCACGACGCGAGCAATCGCTTCGCCGGGGACATTGCCCATGATGAAGATATCGTTGCCCGCTACTTCGGTATCGTTGGAATAGGAAATCACCGCGACATGTGCGGCGCGGGCTTCGTCGGCGACCCGTGCCGCATCTTCGCCCAGCAAAGGCCCCAGGATCAGCCGGTTGCCATCGGCCAATGCGTGCTCGGCGGCAGCGGCGGCACCGCCCGATGTATCATAGGTGGTGATGCGGAGGTTCGCGGCATTGGTATCCAGCACCGCCATCGTCGCCGCATTGGCAATCGAGCGCCCGGCGGGGCCATTCGCTCCCGATAACGGCACCAGCAGCGCAATACGGTGCCGCCCGTTGTCCGTGGGCAGCGTCGAAAAATGCGGCGGCGGCGGCGCTGGGGGCGCGCTTGGGACCGCCTGACAAGCGGCAAGGACGGCTGTGGCCAGTCCTGCCACGCCGAGGTTGGTCAACACGCGCCAGCGTGGTGCGCAAGCCCAGTGCATCTGCCTCTGCATCAGCCTCTCCAACATCGCTTGCTGTTCCCGGTCGTGGTGGTCCATGGTTATCTCATGACAATACCACTACTGCCGGGCCTCTACATTGTTGCAACGCCGATTGGCAATCTCGGCGATATTACGCTGCGGGCGATCACCGTGCTGCGCGGGGTATCTGCGGTCGCTTGCGAAGATACGCGGATAACCGGGCGCCTGCTCCACCATCTCGAGATCAAGCAGCGCCTGATCCGCTATGACGACCACGCCGACGATCACTCGCGCGAACATTTGCTGGGGTTGATGGCGACGGCGCCGGTCGCGCTGGTTTCCGATGCCGGTACGCCGCTGATTTCCGATCCCGGCTACAGGCTGGTGCGGGCGGCGCGCGAGCGGGGCATCCCCATCACCAGCCTGCCGGGGCCGAGCGCCGCGATCACCGCGCTGACGCTGGCGGGATTGCCGAGCGACCGGTTCCTGTTTGCAGGGTTTCTTCCAGCCAAGGCCAAGGCGCGCGGCGATGTATTGGCGCAACTGGCCGACGTGCCCGCCACGCTGGTCTTTTATGAAACCGGCCCGCGACTGGGCGATGCGCTGGCGGCGATCGGCGCAGTCCTGCCGGGCCGCGAGGTCGCGGTGGCGCGCGAGCTGACCAAGCTGTTCGAGGAATGCCGCAGCGGCAGCGCCGATGAACTGGCCGCGCATTATACCGGGCACCCGCCCAAGGGCGAGATCGTGCTGCTGATCGGGCCGCCGGTGGCGCAGGAAACTGCGCCTGCCGATGCCGACGCGATGCTGCTGGCGGAACTGGCGCATGCCAAGCCATCGCAGGCCGCCGCCAGCGTGGCCAAACGCACCGGCATCGACCGCAAGGAGCTTTATGCCAAAGCTTTGGCGCTTAAAAACAATGCCTTGGCGTTGAAATGAGCGGGACAAGACAGCAGGCCGAACGGCGCGGGCGACGCGGCGAAACCCTGGCGGCATGGTATCTGCGCCTGCACGGCTGGATGATCGTCGCACGGCGGCTGCGCACCCCATGCGGCGAAGTCGATCTGGTCGCGCGCCGGGGGCGGATGGTGGCCTTTGTCGAGGTGAAATGGCGGCGCAATGCCATCGGCCTTGCCATCGCGATCGATCAATACCACTTGCGCCGGGTCGCCGCCGCTGCGCAAAGCATCGCCCACCGCTATTGCCGGCCCGGCGATGACATGCGCATCGACGTCCTGCTGCTTGCGCCACGCTGCTGGCCGCGCCACATCGTCAATGCGTGGATGCCAACCGGAGCATGATGCGATAAGAAAGAATCGCATCATGCTCTAGAGTTTTTGTATTCGCGTGATTTAAGAACAAAAACCGGTTCCCACTTTTTATCATCACGCTCGCCTAATGGATTTTTGCCCTTATGAACCTGCGTGTCGCCGTCCAGATGGACCCCATCCAGACGATCAATATCACCGGCGATTCGTCGTTCGCCCTGTTGCTCAGCGCGCAATCGCGCGGGCATGCGCTATGGTATTACGATGTCGGCACGCTGGCCTGGGATGAAGGCCAGATCTTCGCCTGGGCCGCGCCGTTCACCGTCCAGCGCGTCCATGGCGATCATGTCCAACTGGGCGATTTCGCCCGGATCGACCTGGCGGCCGACATCGACGTCGTGCTGATGCGGCAGGACCCGCCGTTCGACCTGGGCTATATCACCGGTGCGCATATCCTGGAGAAACTCAAGGGCCGCACGCTGGTGGTCAACGATCCCGAAAGCGTCCGCAATGCGCCCGAAAAAGTGTTCGTGCTCGATTTCGCGCAATTCATGCCGCCGACGCTGGTGGCGCGGCGGATCGAGGATGTGCGCGCCTTTCACGCTCGTCACCCCGGTGACCTGGTGATCAAGCCGCTTCATGGCAACGGCGGCAAGGCGGTGTTCCGCATACCCGCCGATGGCAGCAATCTGGGCGCGCTGACCGAGTTGTTCGGGCAGGTCTGGCGCGAGCCGTTCATGGTGCAGCCGTTCCTGCCCAGCGTGGCGCAGGGCGACAAACGCATCGTGCTGGTCGATGGCGAAGTGGCGGGCGCGATCAACCGCAAGCCCGGCGAAGGCGAGTTTCGTTCCAACCTGGCGGTCGGCGGTTCCGCCGAAGCGGCAGAGCTGACCCCGCGCGAACAGGAAATCTGCGCGGCGCTCGGCCCGGAACTGAAACGGCGCGGGTTGGTATTTGTCGGCATCGACGTGATCGGCGGCGAATGGCTGACCGAAATCAACGTCACCTCGCCCACCGGAATCGTCGCCATCGACCGCTTCAACGGCAGCGATACCAGCGCGCTGATCTGGCAGGCGATCGAACGGCGGCACGCTGAAATGGCGACGGCCTGAAGGCGACTTTCGGCGTCTCCATGAGGCATCGCTGGTTTACACCGCCGGACTGAAACTTCGCGCCGCATGCGCGAGATAGGGGTCGAACAGCGCCGCAATGCTGCGCGCGTAAGGCAATCCCGCCGGGCGGATGCGCAGCCGGTCGCGGGTCAACTGCGCCAGCCCGCGCGCCACGAACGGTTCCAGCGCGGTGTGCATGGACGCGGCCAGATCCGGCCCCAGCCGCGCCTCGCCCTGGCACAGCAGCATTTCGATCAAGCGCCCGGTGCGCTGGTCTTCGGACGAGCGCACCAGCCCCACTGCGGCGGGTAGCCCACCCTGCGCTACAATCTGGCCATAGCGTCCGATATTTTTCTCGTTCTGGACGGTCAGCGCGGGAAAGCTGCTGATCGCCGAGGCACCCAAACCGATCAGCGTGGATGCCTTGTCATCGGTGAAACCCTGGAAATTGCGACGCAGCCTGCGGGTTTTTGCCGCCTGCGCCAGCGGATCGTGGGGCAGGGCGAAATGATCGAAGCCCACCGCGACATAACCCGCTGCCGTCAGCAGTTCACTGCCCAGCGCGGCCATGGCAAAGCGGTCCGCCATTCCGGGCAACAGCGTGGCGTCGATGCGGCGCTGGCGCGGCACGATATGCGGGACATGGGCATAGCCGAACAAGGCAATGCGGTCGGCGCCAAGCTCTATCGCGCGGCCCAGAGTGAGTTCCAGGTCGGCCAGCGTCTGTCCCGGCAGCCCATACATCAGGTCGAAATTGAGCGAGGTGACACCGGCATCACGCAACAATGCGGTGGCCCGAACGATGTCCGCATCGGGCTGGATGCGACCGATGGCTGCTTGCAGATGGGGCGCGAAGGTCTGCACCCCCAGGCTGGCACGACTGAAGCCAATCGAACTGAGCGCCCGCTCCCAATCCTGCGGCAGATTACGCGGATCGAGTTCGATCGACCAGACCGGATCGACCAGCGGCAGGTACTGCGTCAGCGCGATGACCAGCCGAACCAGGTCGGTGGGCGAAATCGCGTTGGGGCTGCCCCCGCCAAAGGCGATCCGTCGCGCCCGCGCGCGCTTGCCGAGCAACCCGCCGACGAGGATGATTTCGCGGTGCAGCGCATCGAGATAATTGGTTAACCGCTCAGGGCGATTGGCGGCACCGGTGCTGCACCCGCAATACCAGCAAATCTTGTCGCAAAACGGGATGTGGACATAGATCGAAATATCGCCGGAGGCGTCCCGCAGCGCGCGCTCCATTTCCGCAGGGCCGACGTCTGGACCAAACTGGGCCGCAGAGGGAAAGCTGGTGTAGCGCGGCACCGGCGTTGCGAGCAGTTCCGGATGATAAGGCGACATGCTGATCCTGTGGCAGTATCGCCGCCAGGGCGCATTGCGCGGGGTCAATTATGTTGAAATGTTTGGGAAGGCGATTTTCGGCGGCCCATTGCGCGCAAAAGCAAGCCCCTGATCTAGCCCGCTTCCACTTCCAGCGCCGCTCGGTCCAGGACGGTGACTTCGCGGCGCGAAGGCAGGCCGATCACGCCGTCGGTTTTCAGCCGGGTGAACTGGCGGCTGACGGTCTCGATCGTCAGCCCCAGCACATCGGCAATCTGCTGGCGTGAAAACGGCAGGGTCAGACGCTCTTCGCTGCGACCCGGTCCCGACACGCTGTCACAAGTTGCCGGAGCCAGACGCTCGGACAATTCAAGCAGGAAACTGGCCAGTTTTTCACCCGCCGATTTGCGCCCGAGCAGCAGCATCCGTTGACGCGTGCGGTCAAGCTCGGCCAGGGTGCGTTCCAGCAATTTATGTTCGAGCGCGGGATGTTCGCGCGCGAAAGCATCGAAATCCTTGCGCGCGAAAACACAGATGCGCGCGTCGGTCAGCGCGGTGACATCCTGCGCGGATGTCCCGCCGAATGGCCGCCCGATAAATTCGCTGGGATAGACCACGCCGACGATCTGTTCGCGCCCATCGGCAGTTCCCGTCGACAGCTTCAGCACGCCTTCGATCACATTGGCGACCAGGACCGAATCCTCGCCCGACCAGATCAGCGATTCCCCGGCGGACAGCGTACGGCGGCGGCCGATGGCGCTCAACACCTCCACCTCCTGTGCATCGAGCGCGGCGCAGATCGCGCGATTTCGGACGATGCAATGATCGCAATTGGCCATGGGCAGCTGTTAGCAGCCTATGCCGATGGCGACAATGTAATGCACAGGTGGGCTAATGCACGGGCGGATCGACCGTCGGCACGGCGGCCACCGGCGCGACGGGTTCATTTTCCTTGCGCGGCGGACGCGCATTGGCGGGCACCGCAGGGATCTGCATATCGCGCGTCGCCACTTCGTCCAGCGTGCGCACCCGCACCGATAGCTGGTCGCCGTCGATCGTCAGGACGTTGAAACTGGGCGGGGTCGAGCGGATGCGCAGCGACAAAGTGCCCGCACCGATCATTCGCACCGGCCCGGACTGCGTTTGCTTCACCAGATCGAAGGGATCGTGCACGTGGCCGCTGAGCACCGCCAGCACCCGGCGCTTCGCCAGTTCCTCCAGCGCCGCCTGCGCGCCGCGCGTCACGGTTCGGCCCTTGGGATCGGTTTCGACCAGCGGGTGATGCACCGCAACGACCGCGCGGGTGCCCGGCGGCAGGGCGTCGATGGCGGCCAGCGTGTGCGCCAGCGCCGCCGGGCTGACCCAGCCCTTCGACCAGTTGAGCCGGAACTGGGCACGCGCAGTGCTTTTCAGTGGCACGATCGCCAGCCCCGGCAGCGCGATTTCGCGTTCGATCAGCGTTTCGATGGCACGGAACCGCCGATAGGGATCGGAAAAACGCTCTATCAGATTGAAATAAGGCAGATCATGGTTGCCGACCTCAACCGTGGTTGGCCGGTTCAAGGCCCCGACCCAGGCGCAAGCTGCGGTAAATTCGCGGCTCCGCGCACGCATCGTCAGATCGCCGGTGATGGCAATGACATCGGGTGCTTCTTCGGCGATGCAGCGCTCGGTCCAGACCAGCGCGACCCGGTCTTCCAATCCGAAATGGAGGTCGCTGAGGTGGAATAATCGCAGACTCATGCCGGATCGACCACGAGGTTGAGCGACCTGGGTTGGATAGTGAATTCAAGCGGGAGCGGCATCTGCTTCACCTCGCCATCGATGGCCACCTGGATATTGGTTTGCACCGCTGACAGGCGGATTGTCGCGCACGAATCGATCACCGCGAAATCCTGGGCGGGGCTGGATTTGCCCACGATCGTGCGCAAGGCGAACCAGGCCAGCGCCAGCCGCGGGCGATGGCGCACGGCTAACACGCAAAGCTCGCCCGCGTCGAGCGAAGCGCGCTTTCCGACCGAACCGCCGTCCAGGCTGTATGTATTGTTGCCGATAAACAGCAGCGGCGTGACCAGCGGGCGCGGACCTTGCCCGGTATCGAGTTCGAGATGCAGGTCATGCGCCTTGGTCAGGGCTGCCCAAGCCGCAGGCAAGGCCGAAACGCGCTTCGACAGACCATCTTTCTGGAGCGTGTCGCGCGAGCGAACCAGCACCGGGTAAATGCCGAGCGACGCATTGTTGATGCACACCCGGTCGCCCACCGTGACGGTATCCACCTTGGTCGCGCGGCCACGGACGGCGACCGCAGCCGCAGCGGTCAGGTCGGCAGGAATCCCCGAATCGCGCGCGAAGTGGTTCAATGTTCCCAGCGGCAGGATCGCCAGCTCGGTGTCGGTGCCCGCCAGCACGCTCGCAGCGCATGAAATCGTGCCGTCGCCGCCGGCAATGACCAGACGCCGTTCGCTGGCGACCAGATCGCCGATGGCACCAGCCATTTGCATTCCGTCCAGCAAAACGATGTCGGCCTGTTCCCCCGCCGCTGCAAATGCGGCGTGCACCTGGTCGGGCAAGGCGGCACCCGCTGATTTCGCGGCGCCTCCCGAGCGATTTATCAAGACCTTGAGAACCGCCGCCTCCTCACATGACACCGGCCCGGCACACGACTGTTGCCACTAGCCCGCCTCCCTTAACGAAGTCGAGCGACTTTCGTTTCGTGGCGCATGGGCACTTCTGCGGTCGCAGCGCGTAGTACCGTCATGGACAAACCCGCCATCAAGCCAGCCTGGATGCTCGGATTCCTGGCGGCGATGGCGAGCTTTGCCTTTGCCTTCCTCACGCTGGGTGCCGAGGTTGGCGACGGCATTGCGCGGCGCATCGATGCCGCGATCCTCATCGCGCTGCGCGTTCCCGGCCATCTGGAAACGCCGCGCGGGCCGCATTGGCTGCGCGAAAGCGTCACCGATCTGTCCAGCCTGGGCAGCCCGACGGTGTTGACGATGGTGGTCGTGCTGGCCTGCGGCTATCTGGTCAGCCAGCGGCGCCCTTACCTCGCTCTCCTTGCCCTGTCCGTCATCGGCAGCGGGACATTGGCGGCAAACCTGCTCAAGAACTGGTTCGACCGGGCGCGCCCCGACGTGGTCCCCCACCTCGTGCCCGCCTACAGCCTGAGCTTTCCATCCGGCCACGCTGCGGATTCCGCGATAGTCTACCTCACCCTGGCGATGCTGATCACGCACACCGAAACGCGCCAGCCGACCCGAATATTCCTGTTCTCCTCGGCCATCGTGCTGACCGTCATGATCGGCCTCACCCGCCTTTACCTCGGCGTGCATTGGCCCAGCGACGTCCTGGCGGGCTGGATCTTCGGCGCTGGCTGGGCGGTGACCGGGCGCCTGACCATCATGATTTTCCAAAAAGCGTCGCGCCGTTATTCTGGCACACCACAATCCTCCCCCTATGGGGAAGGTGGCAGCCAGCAGGGCTGACGGAGAGGTTTTCGTCCCGGTCAGGTTATCGGGGGAGGCTTGTTGCCCTGCTCAGCCCGCGCGAAGCCCGCTTGTAACGTATGCGCCAGAGTTTTTCGCAAAACTCCAGATTTGCGATTATGCTTTTGGCTCGGCTGCAAGCACGGCACGGCGCCGCAGCACCGCAGGCGGCAGTCCTGAAACACTCTGCCGGGGCAAGGCGGCAGCGGCCATGCCCCGCCTTGCGGCGATCACCCGGCGGACGTCTGCGGCGGAGCGCAACCCGAACACCCGCGCGAATACCAGCCATAACAGGATAGGAAACATGAAAAAGATGTTCTGGCGCGCCACCGTCAACAATAAGCCATCGCGGAAGGCGACAATCAATGACGACAGCAGGACCATATAGGCCATGGTCTGGAAAGCCGACTGTGGTCCTTCGGCGTATTTGCGGTAGATCCAGCCAAGCCCGTAACCCCACAATCCACAGTAAAATATAACCCCGAACCATCCCGCTCCGGTCCATCCCACGCCGGGCACGGTAAAAGTCATGCCCCACGGATTGCCATAATCGCCCCATTCGAACAATTTGATCGGCGCTCCAATCGGCTTGCTCGGCCATAGCGCGCGCGGCACCGGTTCGGTGAACAACTGCAACTGCTCGGTAAACCACGAATAGGTGTGGCTGCGTTGCGGAACCACATATATAATATATTCGAGATATTCGAGATTGGCTGAATCCATTCCTTCCAGCGGCTTTAAATTTTCGCCCTGAAAGTTGTGTCCCGCAGTCTGGTCGTCGCCCAGCGCCTGGCGGATGAAGCGCCCGCGATCCTCGCCGACAACATTGAAAACCGCGATTATCAGCGCCAGGCCGAGCAGGATGCGCGGCGAAGGCAGCCGCTGGCGCCGGTCGTACAACCACAACAGGCCCAGCGCCGCCGCGCCGGCCACAAACGGCCCCCGGCTACCGACGCCCGCGCGCATCACGAAGAAGGTGGCCAGCGGCAGCACCGACAGCAGGCGAAAGCGAAACAGCCACGCCAGCATCGCGCCACAAGTAGCCAGCATGAGTTGGGCTTCCTTGAAATAGCCATTGCCTTGGGTATTGATGAATATACGCGCGTGTCTGTCGACCGCCATCGATGCCAGTAATGTCCCTTGCGAGGCATCGCCCCATGCATTGAGCAGCGAATAAAAGCCGATGGGGAAACAAATGCCAGCGACCGCCAAAAACGGCCATATTAGTTGTCGCCGCTCGACTGTGCTGACCTCGTCCTGATTGAACCGCATCACGACATTGCCCGCGCGCAGGCAGAAAAAGGCAAAGCTCACCATACCCAGGGTAGCGACGAGCAGTGCAGTGATTTTGTCCGACTCAGTCGGAGTAAACTCGTAAAAACTGTAAACCAGATGATAATCGAACACCCGCGCCATGAACGCCCTGAATACGAACAGGAAACCATGCATCGCCAGGAACAGGGTCAGCGGGTGATAGACGCTGACACAGCCACTGCGCGCGAACCATATGCAGACCCCGATATAGATCAGCGCGGTCACAACGAGGACAATGTCGTACATGATGGCGTGATGCTACAGTTGCCGTGGCGGGGCAAGCGGGGAGGACCGGAATCGCGATCAAATTTGACCATGGCGAATTTCAAACCAGACTCTCGCGATTTCGTCTTTGCCTATTCCGCTGGCCCCGCTACCCAACGTAGATGACTTCGTCACGCCTGCCGCAGGTGGCCCTGCTCTGGTCGCAGTTTGCGGCTTATCACGTCGACCGCTGCGAAGCCGTCGCCGCGCGACTGGCCGGTCGGGCCGAGGTGATTGCCGTGGAAGTGGCGACAACCTCGACCACCTATGCCTGGGCGCCGTCCGGCGAAGTCGCGGGCGCGCGCAAGGTCACGTTGTTTCCGGGCGAATCCCGGGAAAGCATCGCCCCGCTGCGCCTGTTGTACCGTCAGTTCAGACTGCTGCGCCGCTGCCGGATGGTGTTCCTGGGGGTAGGTTACAACGAAGTCGATATCATCCTGCTGTCGTGGTTGCTGCGGCTGTGCGGAGTCTATGTCGTGACGTTCAGCGAATCGAAGTTCGACGATTTGCCGCGCCGCGCCGGCTTTGAACTGGGCAAGGCATTGGCGCTGCTGCCTTATCGCGCAGCCGTGGTTGGCGCGCGGCGGCACATGGACTATTTCCGCTTTCTGGGCTTTCATCGCCGTGCCGTGCTGCCGGGCTACGACAGCGTCCGGCTGGCCCGCGTCCTGGCGCAAGGCGGCGGCGTACCGGCACCTGCTGGCACGCCGCATGGCCAACGCCATTTCATTTTCATCGGGCGCTTCGTAGAAAAAAAGAACCTGGGCGACCTGATCGAGGGTTACGCCGCCTATTGCGCGGCGGCGGGCAGCGCCGCCCACCGCCTGGTCCTGGTTGGCGCAGGACCGCAGGAACCGGCGATACGCGCGCGCATCGCCGCTCTGTGCATCACCGATAAAGTCGACATGCCGGGCTTTCTGGGGCCAGAGGGGGTGTCGCGGCTGCTGGCCGATGCGCTGGCTCTGGCACTGGTCAGCAGCGTCGAGCAATGGGGCCTGGTAGTCAACGAAGCCCTGGCGTTTCATCTGCCGGTCATCGTATCCGGCGCGGTTGGCGCGCGCGATGCGCTGGTGCAGAACCTGGTCAACGGCTATGTCATTGATAATGGCTCCGCCACAGGCATTGCCCAGGCGATGACGGCGCTGGCGGACGAAGCCAATTGGCGGCGGCTGGTGACGGGATCGCGCGATCTGGCGTGGCTGGGCGATACCGAGCGACTGGCCGATGCCGTCGAACTGCTGTTTGACCCCGGCGCGAACGCCGCTGCGATCCGGATCGCCCGGTTCAAAGCGGCCATCGGCTGGGATGACGACCGCTATGCGCCTGGCTGGAGCCGGCGCCAGAAGTAATTGGGAACCTAGGGGAATACCGAGTGACAGTGATCGAGCGGCGCGCGCGCTATGCCATTCAGAAGCGAGTACTGGTGACCGGCGGCAGCGGCTTCATCGGCTCGCACCTGTGCGCCCGGCTGATCGAGCAAGGGCATCATGTGCTCTGCGTCGATAATTTCTTCACCGGTACCCGCGCCAATATCGCCGCGTTGCTCGATCACCCCAGTTTCGAGTTGATGCGCCACGACGTCACTTTTCCGCTCTATGTCGAGGTTGACGAGATCTACAATCTCGCCTGCCCGGCGTCGCCAGTGCATTACCAGTTCGACCCGGTGCAAACCACCAAGACCAGCGTCGTCGGCGCGATCAACATGCTCGGCCTCGCCAAGCGCCTGCGCATACCGATCCTGCAAGCCTCCACCAGCGAAGTCTACGGCGACCCCGCCATCCATCCGCAGGTCGAGGAATATTGGGGGAACGTCAACCCGATCGGGCCGCGATCGTGCTATGACGAAGGCAAGCGCTGCGCCGAAACGCTGTTCTTCGATTACCACCGCCAGCACAAACTCGCGGTCAAACTCGTGCGCATCTTCAACACCTACGGCCCCAACATGCACCCCAACGACGGTCGCGTGGTATCTAACTTCATCGTCCAGGCGCTGCGCGGCCAGGACATCACCATCTATGGCGACGGCCAGCAAACCCGGTCGTTCTGTTATGTCGATGATTTGGTGAACGGTTTTCTGGCGATGATGGCCTCCCCCGACGATTGCACAGGGCCGATCAACCTGGGCAATCCCGGCGAATTCACCATGCTGGAACTGGCCCAACTGGTCATCGAACTGACCGCCAGTCCCTCACAAATCCGCCACCTGCCACTGCCGCAAGACGACCCCAAACAACGCAAACCAGACATCGCCAAAGCGCGCGAACGGCTGGGTTGGGACGTTACGGTGCCGCTGCGTGAGGGACTGGTGCAGACGATCCGGTATTTCGAGCGGTTGTTGCAGGAAATGGCGTAGTTAAGCGGGCATCAACCGCGCGCTTTAGGCCGGATTTCGGAGCTGCCAAGGTTCTTTATAGTTGCACGTTGATTTCATGGTAATGTCGCCCGGGGATCGTATCCGCCGGGGGATGGAATTTCGAATATGCAGCGGGTGGCCATGGCACTGCGGGTGAGCCAATGCGATTGACGCGCGTGGCGCTCGCGGCGGTTCTGATCGGGGTTACGATCTTCTACGCAGCGCTGGTTTTGCAAATGGCGCGATCGGTGTCGGGCGGCGCCGTGCCGGGCGGCTCGCCGGTCTTTTATGACTTTGCGGCGTTTCGCCAGGCAGCGCGCTTCGCGGTGGAGGGGCAGGCCTCGCTGGCCTATCGGGACAGCGCCATGATCGCGGCCGAACATGCGGCAGCGCCGGCGTCGATCGCGCGCCTGCCGTGGAATTATCCGCCGACCTTCCAACTGCTGTTGATGCCGTTCGCGCTGCCGCCGATTGCGGTCGGCTATGCTCTATGGAACAGCTGCTTGTTCGCGGCATATGCCATCGTGACCAGGGCTTTTTGGCGTGACGACCGCCGCTGGCTGGTGATCCTGGCGCCCGCCGCGTTCGTCAATATGTTTTTCGGTCAGAACGGCCTGCTGAGCTTTTGCTTGATGGTCGGCGGCGTGCAACTGCTGGACAAACGACCGTGGCTGGCTGGACTGTTGCTGGGCCTGATGGCGTACAAGCCGCAACTCGCCCTGGCCGTCCCGGTCGCGCTGATCGCGGGCCGAGCGTGGATTGCGCTGTTCTCGGCGGCGGCGTCACAATTGGCATTCAGCCTGCTTGTCGGTGCCGTGCTCGGCTTCGATAGCTGGAGACGCTTTTTCGACAAGGCGCTTCACCCGGAGGGCGTCGTGCATGGCTCGTCGTCCAGTTGGAAGGCGGTTCCCAGCCTGTCGACGCTGGCCGAACAGCTTGGCCTGGGCAAGGCGGCGGCGAATGCGATTTTTGCGGCGGGGGCCCTGGTGGGCGCTGCGCTTCTGGCGCGAGGCTGGCGGCGAACGTCGGACCCTATGGTGAGGGCGGGTCTGTTAGGCGCGGCCAGTCTGCTGTGCGCGCCCTACCTTCGTCCGTATGATTTGATTCTGCTGATGCCGACGGTCCTGCTGGCCTTGGCGCAAGCAGGCCATGCTTCGAAGCCGCTGGGCGTGACGGCGGCGCTGGCCTGGGCGGCGCCGCTGTTTTTGATGTTCGCACAAGGTTCGCTGCAATACGGCGCTTTAATTTCGCTGGCGTGCCTGTTTGTCGTCGCTGCCCAAAGGCCGAACGCGCCTGCAATGAAACAGGCGCAACGGTGATGTTCGGCATGCGCCCGCAAGCTATCTAACGTAGGCTTACCTCGCCAGGCAGCAAAGCATCACGAATAATACGGGCTGGTCACCGCGAGACTATGGGTGGTGAATTGGATGACATGAGTATCGAAGGCGCCGGAACCCAGTTCTCGATTTTACTCCCCCGGATAGCTGCCGAAATTCCGGCCTCGCTTCCAGCCACGCACCCTGCGCCCATGATTTCGGTGGGACTGATTTCAGCGTCCCCGGCAACCTGATGTCCAGACCGATCAAGCCACGTTTGTTGGTCGTCGAAGACGATGCGGGCGTGGCCGACCAGCTCGAATGAGCCTTCGCCACCGATGACATGACGATCGCAGGCAGTCGCAAGGCGGCACTGGCAGCGGTAAAAGCGCAGAACCCGGCGGTGATGGTGCTGCGGCCGCTCGCGCACTGGGAACCCTAAGTGCCGTGGACACTTAGGATTCTGGAACAATCATCGGCCGGTCCGTGACCCAGCAGGAGATATCGATCGTGCAGTACAAGGCAGGAATTTTGACCGGCGCGGCGGCGCTGTTGGTGGTGTTGACTGGCTGCACCAAGAAGCCGGGCGGCAGGTCGTGGCCGTGGTCAACGGCATGGAAATAACCCAGCAGGAACTGAACACCGAATTGCAGGGCGCGAATGTCCCGGAAGGCGCCGACCAGAAAAAAGTCATGCCCGCGCTGTTGCAGCGGGTGATCGATCGCAAGCTGGTTGCGCAGCTGGCCAAAAATGACGGCCTCGACAAGACCCCGGCCTATCTGACGCAAATGCGGGTGATGCAGGAAAACCTGCTGGTCAATCAATATGCGCAAAAAATCGCCAAAACGACCAGTTTGCCCGATGCCGCCGCTGTCGATGATTTCATCAACAGCCATCCGACCATCTTCAACCAGCGCAAGCGCTATACGCTGAACCAGATCGTCTTCGCTCCGCCCGGCGATCCGGCAATCCTGCAGCAGTTGGAACCGGCCCATTCGCTGGACGCGATCGCTGCGGTGCTGACCGCCGCCGGGATCCCTTTCGCGCGCGGCGTCGGCAATCTGGATTCGGCGTCGATTCCGCCCGATGTCGCCGCCAAGATTGCCGCGCTGCCGCCGGGCGAACCGTTTCTGCTGCCCGATAATGGCCGGATCGTCGCCAGCGTCGTCCAACAGGCGCAACCCTCGCCGGTCCCGCCCGAGGAAGCCAAACCGGCGGCTGCCAACATGATCCGCCAGCAGGTGCTGCAAGATGCCGTGAGCGAGAAACTGGCTGCGGCCCGTTCCAGCGCCACCATTTCCTACCAGGCTGGCTTCGCTCCACCCGCCCAATAGGCGGGAAACCTGGTCCTCTTCACGGGTGGCCTCACTCCTCACTCGGATATGCCACCCCGGCGGCCTTCGCTGCCAAACTGAGACTGCAAGGGGCTGCTTCGCTCGGCATAGCCGGAGGGTACGCTACGCAGCCCCTTGCTTCACCCGCGCCCACGCGCAACAACGATGCCGAGGCTCTAATTGCAACTGGATGAAGGTTGGGGGTCACGTCAATTTTCTGAATTATTGTATTTATTTTAGAAAACTGGTTGCGGGGGCAGGATTTGAACCTGCGACCTTCAGGTTATGAGCCTGACGAGCTACCGGGCTGCTCCACCCCGCGACACTGGTTCAGTGATCAGTGATCAGTTGTCAGTAATCAGTGGTCAGAGG
>JALYHR010000086.1 GCA_030776465.1 Pseudomonadota bacterium | reverse complement strand
TGCGCGCGCGGGCATAATAGCCAAGCCCCGCCCAGGCGGCCATCACTTCGCCCTCATTGGCGGCGGCCAGGGCGTTGACGGTCGGCCAGCGCGCGGTAAACCGCGCGAAATAGGGGATAACTGCCGCCACCGTGGTCTGCTGCAACATCACTTCGGACAGCCAAACGCGGTACGGCCAATCGCGATCTTGCGCGGGCAGGGCCGAGCCCGGCGGCTGGCGCCACGGCAGCACGCGGGCATGGGCATCGTACCAGTCAAGCAGAGCGGCAGGTATCTCAGCGGCACGACTGCGCCCGGCTTTAGCAGAAACGGCTTTGTTGACAGACAAGGTGGGGGGACTGGCATCCATTCCGGCGCTATGGCATGGCTGCAAAAGCAATGAAACGGATACGCCGCCAGTCATGACCGCGCCAGTAAAACCAGGCACTCCGCGACCCCGCGAGCGCGCGCGTGGCGGGAGTCAAGGCGGAGCGGGCCAAGGCGGCGGGGGCCAGGATCGCCCGCGCGGCGGATTTGCAAGGCCGATTGCCGAACTGATGCCCGAAATCGGGCGCACCGCCTTTCGCAAATTCGGCTTCGTGCAATCCAGCGTGGTCACGCGCTGGCCCGAAATCGTCGGCGCGCGTCACGCCCGCGCCTGCGCACCCGAATCGATCCGCTTCCCACCGGGCGAGAAATGCGATGGCATCCTGCAACTGGTGGTGGCGCCCGCGCACGCTCCGTTGATCCAGCATGTCATCCCCGAAATCATCGAACGGGTGAACCGCTTCTTTGGTTATCGCGCGGTCGCCAGGGTCAAACTGCGGCAAGGCGACGTGCTGCGGCCTGCCGAGAGTACGCACCGCGCCCCGCCCAGCCTGAAGTCGATCCCCGTCGAACTGGGTGAAAGCCTGCGCGGCATCGGCGACCCGGAATTGCGCACGGTGCTGGAATCGCTGGCGCGCAGCATGTCGCGGCTAGGTGTTGGCGAAGAATTGCGCGATGACGACGAAGGGCCACCCGAATGAAAGGAATCTGCCCGATGCCGATGTCGTTCGGTCGCCAGACTCTGCGCAGGCTCGCGCTGTTGTCAGCGGCGTTACTGCTGGTCGGCGCCCGGCCGGATGGACATCGCGGCCCGGTCAACATAGTCACGGTGACGGCCGATGGCGCGCATCTGCTGGGCGATCCGGCTGCGAAGATCAAACTCACCGAATATATCAGCTACACCTGCCCGCACTGCGCCCACTTCAACCAGGAATCCGAAGCGGTCCTGCGGATGAACTTCGTGGCCTCGGGCAAGGGCTCGGTCGAAGTGCGCCCCTATATCCGCAATCCAATCGACATGGCGGCCGCGCTGCTGGTAGATTGCGGGGGCGCCGCGCATTTCATCAGGCTGCACGACACCATGCTGAATACCCAGACCGAGTGGCTGGCCAAAGCCGCCGCGCTCAACGATACCCAGCGGCAGCGCTGGGAAAACGGGCCGATCGCGGGCCGGATGCGCGCCATTGCCAGCGACCTTGGCCTTTACGCGATCATGGAAAACAACGGCTTCAGCCAGCCGCAGATCGATCACTGCCTGAACGACGATGCCGCCATGAAGCGGCTGGCGGCCCAAACCGAAGCGGCGGTGAATGCCGGCATCGAGGGGACGCCCGGATTTGCCATCGACGGCGTGGTGCTGGCCGGAACGTACGACTGGGCGATGCTGGCACCGCAATTGCAGGCACGCGAATAGCGCGTCATGTCCCCAGCAAAGCAGCACGGCCCCCACCATATTTCTCCTGCCTCAAGAGGATGGCATCGATGATTTCGTTGACCCGAATACGCCTTGCCGCCGTGGTTCTCGCCGCCGCCGCCCTGCCGCTTTCGGCCTGTCACAAGGCCGATTCGGACGCAGGTGCATCCTCTGGCAGCAGCGACAACGGTGCGGGCAGCCTGACTGGCGCCCCGGTTGCCGCTGTCACCCCGCCAGCAGGCAAATCCTGGTCGGATGTCGTCAGCACCACCGCTGCGGGCGGCATGGTGATGGGCAATCCGGCGGCAGCGGTGAAGCTGGTCGAATATGGCTCGCTGTCGTGCCCGCACTGCGCCCATTTCGCCGAATTCGGGTTCAAGCCGCTGGTCGATAAATACGTCGACAGCGGCAAGGTCAGTTATGAATATCGCAGCTTTGCCATCCACGGCATGTTGGACGTGCCGCTGACCGTGCTGGTGCGCTGCGCATCGCCCCAGGCGTTTTTCGGCCTGGTCGAGCAGCTTTACACCAACCAGCCAGCATTGATGACGCGCGCCCAGCAGGCCGATAAACAGGTGCAGGCGGCATCGGCGCTGCCCCCCGAAAAGCGCTTTGTCGCTCTGTCCGATGCGATGGGCTTCACTGATTTCTTCTCGGCGCGAGGCGTCCCGGTGGACCAGGCGCATGCCTGTCTCGCCGACCCGGCCAACGCCCAGCGCGTCGCCAAAGACGCGCAATCGTTCAGCGACCAGGGCGTCGATTCGACCCCCACACTGATGATCAACGGCATAAAGACCGACGCCACCAGTTGGGCCGAGTTGGAACCAATGCTGCAGAAAGCGGGAGCCCGCTGATTACGCCAGTTCAGGGCCAATCTATGCAACTCAAGCGGCTCAAGCTCACCGGCTTCAAAAGCTTTGTCGAGCCTGCCGAGCTGCGCATCGAACCTGGCCTGACCGGGGTGGTCGGGCCTAACGGCTGCGGCAAATCCAATCTTCTCGAAGCACTGCGCTGGGTGATGGGCGAAAGTTCGGCCAAGAGCTTGCGCAGCGGCGGCATGGATGACGTCATCTTTG
>JALYHR010000085.1 GCA_030776465.1 Pseudomonadota bacterium | reverse complement strand
ATGCGCGCATCGCTTATACGGCCACCCGCCATCGTCAATTTGAAGGCGCCCAGCACCGCCGAAATATCGCTGTCAAAGCGGCGCGACAGCTTGGCGATGTGGATCGTGTCGCCGGGCGCGGGGCGCGGAATATGGACGCTTTCGACGAATTCACCGGAGCGGCGGCCCTGCTTGCCGTAGCCAAGGAAATAGTCTTCCAGCGGCATGGCGCGCCGCCCTGCCCGAGAGCGCAGTACCAGCGTTGCGCCCAGCGCGATCAGGGCGGGCGGCCCGTCGCCGATGGGCGAGCCATTGGCGATATTGCCGCCCACGGTAGCAGCGTTGCGCACTTGCAAGCCGCCGATGCGGCGGGTCAATTCGCCCAGGTCTGGGTGCAGCCGGGCAAAGGCGTCATGGACATCGGCGTAACGCACCCCGGCGCCCAAGGTCAGCCCCTCTGCGGTTTCGCTCAGCGTGTCGAGATCGGCAATGTCGCCCAGGAATATGACCTTGTCGAAGCTGTCGAGCCGCTTGGTTACCCACAGCCCGACATCGGTTGCACCCGCAATCAACCTGGCGTCGGGATGCTCTGCAAGCAGATCGGCGAGGGCTTCGCCGCTTTTTGGGATGAACCATTGCGCGCCGCCAATACCGCCCGAAACCGTCTTGCCATCGGCCAGTTGGCGAAGCGCCGCGGTCAACGCAGCATCGTCGCGCGGAGACGGTGCGGCGGCCTCGCCTGCCTGCAGAATCGGGCCATAGCCGGTGCAGCGGCAGAGATTGCCCGCCAGCACATCGGCCACGGGCAAGTCGCAGCCGACCGCGCCGATGCATCGCCCGTGCAGCGACATGACGAAGCCCGGCGTACAAAACCCGCATTGCGAACTGCCATTCGCGGCCATGCCCAGTTGCAGCGCGTTGGCGCCGCCGTCGCGGCTCAGGCTTTCGACCGTCAACAGCGCCTTGCCATGCAGCATCGGCAGCAGCAGGATGCAGGCGTTGACCGCGCGCCAGACGATGCCTGCGTCCTGCCGATCGAGCGTACCGACCAGCACGGTGCAGGCGCCGCAATCGCCCTCGGCGCAGCCTTCCTTGCTGCCGGTGCGGCGCAGGTCATAGCGCAAATAATCGAGCAGCGTGTCATGGGCGGCAACCCCGCCTAATTCCACCACTTCGCCATCCAGCAGGAAGCGCAACATCTCAGCTCCCCCGATAGGTTGAATAGCCATAGGGCGCGACCAGCAGCGGCACATGGTAATGGCCACTGTCGCCCGCCAGTCCGAAATCGATGGTGATGACATCCAGGAAAGGCGGATCGGCCAGCACGACGCCCGCGCCGCGAAAATAATCGGCCACCGCGAAACTCAGCCGGTAACGCCCGGCATCCAGCGCGGGCAGGCCGGGGCAGCGGCCATCGTCATTGGTCTGGCCGGTGAACAGCACCACGCCATCGCCCCGCGACAGGGTCAGCGCCATGCCTGCGGCGGGCTTGCCATGGGCTGTGTCGAGGATATGGGTGGACAGCGTGTTCATTTCGGCGTTCCTGCTGCAATCCATTGGCCCAGTTTTGCACGCTCGGCTGGGGTCATGCCGGTGGTGTTGCCCAGCGGCATGATCTGGGCATCGACCGCAACACGGCGGATGCGCGGGGCGAAGGTGCGGGCGTGTTCGTAGCTGTCGAGCATCACCCCCAGCGGCGGCGCGGCGAAGGCCGGATTGGCAGGATGCGGGCTGTGGCAGGCCACGCAATGCTTGACGAACAGCGGCTGCACGTCTGCCCAGCGCATGGCGGCGGTGTCGCTGGGCGGTGGCGGGGAAATGCCCTTTTCCAAACTGACATAGCTGACGCTGGCCAGCGCCAGCACCACCGCAAGGGCGATGGTCGGTATGGTATTGCGCGCGCTATGGCGCAGGTTGAAGACATGCCGCACCGCGACCCCGGTTGCGCCCAACAGCGCCAGCACCAGCCATGGCCGCTGTGCGCCATAGGTCATCGGATAGTGGTGGCTCAACATGATGAACAGCACCGGCAGCGTCATGTAATTGTTGTGCAAAGATCGTTGCTTGGCCGCCATGCCCAGCGCCGGGTCGGGCTGGCGATCGGCGACCAGATCGGCGACCACCTTGCGCTGGTTGGGGATAATGACGAAGAAGACGTTGCCGACCATGACCGTGCCGCTCATCGCGCCAATGTGGAGATAGGCGGCGCGCGAGGCAAAGACCCGGTCCAGCGCTGCCGCCGCGCCCACAAGACAGGCGAACCATATCGCGCCGAGCAACCGGTCATCGCGCGCGAATGCCGATCGGCACAGCCCGTCATAGACCAGCCAGCCCGCAACCAGCGCGCCGATACCGACCGCGATCGCGCCGGGCACACTGAGCAGCGGCTTGGCCGGGTCCATCAGGAAGCTGGAAGCGCCAACGTAATAGACCAGCACCAGCAGCGAAAACCCGCTGATCCAGGTCCAATAGGCTTCCCATTTGAACCAGTGCAGGTCTTGCGGCATATTGGACGGCGCGACCTGATATTTTTCCTTGTGGTAAAAGCCGCCGCCATGGACCGACCACAATTCGCCCGAAGCCTCTCCATCGGCTGGGGCAACAAGGTGATTGTCCAGCCAGATAAAATAGAACGACGAACCGATCCAGGCGATGCCTGCGGTGAGATGCAACCAGCGGATCGCCAGATTCAGCCATTCGGCCCAGTCGATGGTCATGGCCGCGCCTCCTCGTTTGCGTCGGCTAAGCGCTCATCGTCTTTGAGGCGCAGGCGCACGATCTCGCCGATCTGGGCGATGGCGGTGGCGATTTCGGCGTCGCGTGGTGCCTCCAGCCGCCGCTCCATCGCCGCGAGGATTCCGGGCCTGTCGGTCAGGCGCACGCAGATGATGAAAGGAAAGTCGAAACGCGCGCGATAGGCCGCGTTCAAGGCGTGGAACCTGTCGAATTCCTGGCGAGTCAGGCGATCCAGGCCCGCAGACGCCTGTTCGGCGGCAGAGGCATCGGTCAGGCTATGATCGATGGCGGCCTTGCCGGCCAGCTCGGGATGGGCGCGGATCAACGCCAGTTGTTCGTCCTGGCTGGCGGCATGAACCACCGCCATCAACCCCTGGTGCAGGTCGCGGAACGGGCGCATCCGGGCGGCGCGTTCGACCACCCACGGTGAATGCTCGAACAGCGCGCCATAGCGGGCGACGAAGGTCGCCTCGCTCAGCGCATTGGCGTCCGCTGCGCTCGGCGCGTTGGTGTTCGCTGCGCTCGGCGTATTGGTGTTCGCTGCGCTCAATGGCTGTCTCCTTCGAGGCTGACATGCGCCGACACGACCTTCCAGCCATCCGAGAACTTCACCCAGGTCTGGGTCTGCCGGCCCCGGCGCGGGCTGTTCTCACGGAAGAATTCGGCATCGGCGGTCGCGCAAGCATCGCCATAAACAGTGATCTCGACCCGCCCCAGCCGCCGCTGCGGCGATCCACCCCGGCCTTTGCGAAATGCGCGGATCGCCTCGATCCCGAACAGCACTTCGCCGACGCCAAAGCGGTTGGTAGTCTCGGCGTCGTGGAACAAGGCGTCCATCGCCGGAATATCGTCGGCCATCAGCGCGCGTTCATAGGCCTGGAATGCCGCTGTCACCTCGGCCAGCAGTTCGGGATCGTTGAGTTTCATGCTGCGCCTCCCTCTGGGTGAATGGCTTGCCAGTGGCGCGCGATGTCGATGCGCCGCGCCACCCAGGCGTCGCCTGCGGCCATGACATGGTCGAGAAACCGGGCCAGCGCTCTGGCTCGCGCGGGCCGACCGGCGATACGGCCATGCAGGCCGACCGACATCATCCGTCCCCCTTCCTCGCGCAACTGGTCGAAGGTGTCGCGCAGATAGGTGAAGAACGCATCCCCTTCGGTGAAGCCGTTCAACGCGACGAATTTCATGTCGTTGGCGTCGAGGGTATAGGGCACGATCAACTGGCCCCCACCGCCTTCTGAATGGGTGCGGTCCCAATAGGGCAGGTCGTCGGCATAGCTGTCGGCGTCATAGATAAAACCCTGTTGCGCGATCAGGCGGGCGGTATTGGGCGATGTGCGGCCCTGGTACCAGCCCAGCGGGCGCTCGCCCGTGACCTCGGTATGCAGGGCAATGGCGCGCGCGATATGCTCGGCTTCCACCACCTCGGGGACATTCTGGTAATCGATCCAGCGATAGCCGTGGCTGGCGATTTCCCAATTCGCGGCTTGCATCGCGGCCACGGCCTGCGGGTTCTGGGCCAGCGCCAGCGCCACGCCAAACACGGTCACCGGCAGCTCGCGTTCGGTAAACAAGCGATGCAGCCGCCAGAAGCCTGCGCGGCTGCCGTATTCATACAGGCTTTCCATCGCCATCGCGCGGCCCGGATGGCTAGTGGCACCAACCATTTCCGACAGGAAAGCCTCGGAGCCGGGGTCGCCGTTGAGGACGCTGTTTTCAGCGCCTTCCTCGTAATTGATGACGAATTGCACCGCGATGCGCGCAGCCCCGGGCCAGCGCGGATCGGGCGGACGGGCGCCATAGCCGACCATGTTACGCGGGCTGGTCATGCCTCCCACGCCGCCATTGCCGCCGGGACTGCCGCGCCCGCAGGCAGCGCAAAACCCTGTGCCAGCAAACAGGCCTCCAGCGCGCCCAGCGTGATCAGCACCTTGTGCTTCATGGCGTTGTAACCCATCGCCCCGAACCGCCAGACCCGGCCTTTCAGCGGGCCAAACGCGGTGCCGATCTCGATCTCGAAATGGTCACGCATCATCGCGCGCACCGCTTCGCCATCGACGCCTGCGGGGATAAAGGCGGCGGTGACATTGGTCATGCGGTGGGCATCGTCGCCAAACAATGTCAGCCCCATCGCGCACAGTCCGGCGGCCATGGCGCGCCCTGCCGCCGCATGGCGGGCGAACCGCGCGGGCAATCCCTCGCCCAGCGCGACTCGCGCACATTCGCGCGCCGCGTACAGCATCGAGGTGGCTTCGGTATGGTGGTTCAGCCGCGCCTCCGACCAGTAATCCATGATCATTGCCAGGTCGAAATAATTGGAGGCGATGCGCGGCCCCACGCCGTCGCTGGAGCTATCGCTGCGGATCCCCAGTTCGTCATGGCGGCGGGTGAAGATATGCGCGGCGGCAGCATCGGAAATGGTGATCGGCGACGATCCGGACGGCCCGCCCAGGCATTTTTGCAAGCCGCCGGTGACGATATCCGCGCCCCAGCGGTCGGCGGCAATTTCCATCCCGCCCAGTGTCGCGGTGGCATCGACGTACAACAGCGCGCCCGCAGCATGGGCCAGAGCGCCCAGCCCCGCCAGCGGCTGCGCCATCGTGGTCGAGGTGTCGCCGTGTACCGTCGCCACGAGCCGCGGCGACGTGCGCGCGATGGCGGCGGCAATGGCGTCCACCGGCACGACTTCGCCCCATGGCGCATCGACGGTTTCAACGCGCGCGCCGATGCGGCCGCAGATCTCGGTCAGCAATAAGCCGAAGCGCCCGAAATTGATCACCAGCACCAGTTCGCCCGGTGCAACGATGCTGACCAGCGCCGCTTCGATCGCGGCGCGGGCGGTGCCATCGATCAGCATGGTCTGGCGATTTTCAGTCCCGAACACCGGGCGGTACAGCGCCATGACCTGGTTCATGTAGCCGGTCATTTCCGGGTCGAATTGCCCCAGCAGATCGGCGGACATCGCGCGCAGCACGCGGGGATGCGCGTTGACTGGGCCGGGGCCCATCAGCAGGCGCTGGGGCGGATCGATTTCCCCAAATAATAGTGGATCAAGAATGCTCAAGCGATGCTCCCAGCAGTTCGATGAAGTGCAGCATGACCCGCAGCGCGACGTCGGCGTCGTCGGCCTCGACATGCTCGGCGGGGTTGTGGCTGATACCGCCCCGGCAGCGGATGAACAGCATGGCGGTCGGGCACAGCGCCGCCATGGCGATGGCATCGTGACCCGCGCCCGACACCAGCCGCATCGGCGGTTGGCCAGCCTGTGCGAGCGCGGTGTCGAGCAGCGCCATCAGCGCCGGATCGCAGGGGCTGGCGGGCAGTTCGAAGGTGCGGGTCGCGGTAAAACCAAGATCGCGCGCGGCGGCAATCGCGGCCAGCCGGTCGAGCATACTTTGCGCGGCCTGGGCGTGGCGCTGGGGATCGCCCGAACGCAGGTCGATGGAGAAACGCACGTCTCCGGCAATGACATTGGCCGCGCCGGGATGCGCGGAGATCTGCCCCACGGTGGCGACCAGATCGGAGGCGTCATCGCGCGCCAGTTTCTCCACCGCCAGCACCATTTCAGCAGCGCCCGCCAGCGCGTCGCGGCGCAGCGGCATGGCGCAGGTACCGGCGTGACCCGCCTGCCCGGTCAGCCGCACCATATAGCGATGCTGCGCAGCAATTCCGGTGACGACGCCGACAGCCAACCCTTGCGCTTCGAGCACTGGGCCTTGTTCGATGTGCGCCTCAAGATAGGCCAGCACCGAACCCGGCGCGCGTGTGGCCAACCGGAAAGCGCCCGGATCGTATCCCCCTTGCCTCAGCGCGTCGGCCAATTCGACCCCTGCGGCATCGACAATTTCCAGCGCGTCCAGCTTAAGCGTGCCCGCCACCGCCCGGCTGGTCAGCATCGCCGCAGGAAAGCGCGAACCTTCCTCGTCGCCAAAGGCGATAATTTCGATCGCGAAGGGCATCCGCCGTCCGGCTGTGTGCAGCGCGGCGACCAGTTCGACCCCTAGCATGACCCCCAGCGGTCCATCGTAGCGCCCGCCATCGGCGACACTGTCGATGTGGCTGCCGATCAGCAAGGCGGGAGCGTCTGGATTTTGGCCCTCATAGCGCCCGATCACATTGGTCGCGCCATCGTGGGAGACGCCCATCCCGGCGTCCTCCATCCACGCCGCCAACTGGTCCTGCGCGGCGGCGAAGGCGGGGGTCAGCCAGGCGCGGAACAGCCCGTCCACCATGTCGCTGAATGGCGCCACGCCGAATGCGTCGCATCTCGCGACCGCGCGTGCGCCGCCTGCTACCATGCCGCCACCATGCCGTCGCTGCGCGGGTCGGTGGCGCCTTCCAGCGTCCCGTCCGGATGACGGACGATCGCCCCGGCATGGCCCATCGTCGCCGTCAACGGCCCGATCCGCTCGACATCATGGCCAGCGGCGGACAGTGCAGCATAAACCGCCTCGTCGAAGCCATCCTCGATTTTCAGCGTAGTGCTTTGGTCGCCCCACGTCCGGCCCAGCAGCCAGCGCGGGCGGTTGATCGCCTCCTGCAAGTCGGCGCCATACCGGGCGTAGCGGGTGAACAGCGCCGCCTGCGTCTGCGGCTGGCCCTCGCCGCCCATTGTACCATAGGCCATGATCCGGCCATCGCCAAAGCAGGCCAATGCCGGATTAAGCGTGTGGAATGGCTTGCGTCGCGGCCGCAGCGCGTTCCAACCGTCCGCGGCCAGCCGGAAGCTGCTGCCGCGATTTTGCCAGGTGATGCCGGTCTGGGGCAGCACCAGCCCGGAACCGAACTCATGATAAGTCGACTGGATCGCACTGACCACCCGGCCCTCGCCATCGGCGACGCCGAACCAGCAGGTGTCGCCCCATTGCGGTGGCTGGGGCCAGGGCAACGCCCGCGTCGGATCGATGCGACCGGCAAGCTGCGCCAATGCAGCAGGATCGTCGAGCAGGCCCTGCCAGTCGAAGTCGTGATAAGCGGGATCGCCGACATGGCGGTCGCGCAGCAGGAAGGCCTGCTTCGTCGCCTCGACCAGACCGTGGACATGATCGAAACCGTCCATTTCGGGGGCTGACAATCGGTCGAACAGCGCCAGAATCAGCAGCGAGGCAAAGCCCTGCGTCGGCGGCGCGCTATTGAACAGATGCGCAGCCCCAATGGTCGAGTGCAGGGGCTGGGGCCGGGTGGCGGCATGGCTGGTCAAGTCGAGATGGCTGACCGGGCTGCCCAGCGCCGCCAGATCCTCGGCGATCACGCGCGCCATAGCGCCGCAATAAAAATCCTCCAGCCCGCGCGCCGCCAGATCGCGCAGCGTCTGTGCCAATGCGGTTTGGCGAAGTTTTTCCCCCTCGATCAGCGGGCGGTTATCAGGCTCAAAAATTGCCCTGTACGAGCCGGGCTGGTCGCGCAACTCAGCGCTCTTGGCCTGGGCGATGGCCGCGCCCCCTGCGGTAACCGCCACGCCGGTGTCGGCATGGTGGATCGCCCCCTCCAGCAATCGCGCCAGCGGCAGCTTGCCACCTGCGGTCTTCAGCACCGAGCGCCAGGCGGAAATTGCACCGGCAACGGTATTCGCAGCGAGCGCCCCTCGGGTGGGCACGGTTTCGAGACCGGCATACAGCGCCAGATCGGCCTTGGCCGCTGCACCGCCGCAGCCGTGCACCGCATGAACCCGTCCCCTGCTCGAACCATTGGCTGGCTCGGCAATCAGCCAGAAGCCATCGCCGCCGATGCCGGTCATATGCGGATAGACCACCGCCAACGTCGCCGCGACGGCAATGCTCGCCTCTGCGGCATTGCCGCCATCCCGCAACACGCCCAGCCCCGCCTCCGCCGCAAGGGCGTGCGGCGCGCTGACCATGCCGCTGCGGCCAGTCACGGTTGTCAGTTTTGGAGGGGGGATAGTGGCGTTCATGAGGTACCCGGCATGCCGATCTGGTTCACTGAAATCCTCCCCCTCTGGGGGAGG
>JALYHR010000084.1 GCA_030776465.1 Pseudomonadota bacterium | reverse complement strand
GTCCGGACCGGGCTGGCCGTGGGGGTCATCCCCTGGCCAGTCTATGTGATCCTGCTGGTGGTTCTGGCCGCCTTCGTCAAACTGGGCAAATTCCCGCCCGACATATCGCTGATGATCGCGCTGCTCGGCGTCGGCGGCTTTACCTGCGCCGAACTGGGGAAACGCCTGCCCTTCATCAGCACTTTGGGAGCAGGCGCGATTTTTGCGACCTTCATCCCGTCGTTCCTGGTCTATGCGGGACTGTTGCCCAAGGTGATGACCGTTCAGATCAAGACCTTCACCAAGGACAGCCAGTTTCTCTATCTCTACATCGCCGCGATCATCGTCGGCTCGGTGCTGAGCATGGATCGCCAGGTGCTGGTGCGCGGGTTCCTGAAAATCTTCGTGCCAATGCTGGCGGGGACGGTGGCGGCGATGATGGTTGGGCTGGTCGTCGGCAGTGCCTTTGGGATGAAGCTGCACGACATTTTCTTCTACGTGCTGGTTCCAGCAATGGGCGGCGGCGTTGGTGAAGGAGCGATCCCGCTGTCGATTGGCTATGCGGGGCTGTTGCATCAGGATCCGGGATTGCTGTTGGCGCGGATCCTGCCCGCGGTGATGTTTGCCAGCTTGACGACGATCGTGTTTACCGGCCTGCTCAACCGCTATGGTCAGGCCCGTCCGGCACTGACTGGCAACGGCACGCTGCAGAAGGGCGAGCATGACGACATCGGCCTGCTCAATGCCCAGCCTGACAGCAAGATTGGCCCGGTTGAAATTGCCGCCGCCGGGATAACCGCTATCACGCTATACCTGATCGGGCTGCTGGGGCAGACGCTGTTCACGTTCCCAGGGCCCATCACCATGCTGATCCTGGCCATCGCTCTCAATCTTGGCCGGGCAATCACCCCGCGGATGAAGGCGGGGGCCTATGCCTATTACAAATTCTTTTCGAGCGCGGTGACGTATCCGTTGCTGTTTGCAATTGGCGTCGCACTGACGCCATGGGACAAGCTGATCGCCGCCTTCACTCCGGCCATGGTCATGACAATTGTCGCCAGCGTCGCCGCGCTGATGACCACCGGGTTCTTTGTAGGTCAGGCAATGGGCATGTATCCCATCGAGGCGGCGATCGTCACCGGTTGCCGCGCCAGCCAGGGCGGGACCGGCGACGTTGCCATCCTCACCGCCTGCGACAGGCTCCAGCTGATGCCCTTCGCCCAGATCGCCACGCGGATCGGCGGGGCGGTGACGGTGACGCTCGCGCTCGCATTGCTGCGCATCTACGGCTAGGCGTCTCACTTGACGTGGGCTGGCCGCGATGATGGAATGGGTGTCTGAATTCAGATACCGTTTAGGTAAAATATGCATTTAGCCCTAGCATCATTAGTAATATTTTTTATGCCAACCGTCTCATGGCCTTGAGGGTGATTTGATTACATTACCAACACCCGACAGGTCTGGTACAAGATGTCGCCATCTGCACCTTCTGGCGCTGCTATTTGCGGCTGGACAGGTCGCGGGTTGCGCGTCCTATCATCCGCAACCGCTGGCAACCGCGATTCCCCGGCCCGATCCGGCGCTGTCGGTGCTGAGCATGGCGATCGATCGGCCTTATTTGACTCCGCAACCTGTGGATCTGACCGCGCCGTTGACGCCCAATGCGCTGGCGGTGATCGCGGTGCTGGAAAATCCCGATCTGAAGGCGCTGCGGAGCAAGGCGGCGGTGGTCGATGCGCAGGCGTTTGCGGCGCGGCTGCTGCCTGACCCGTCGGTGTCGTTTGGCGCGGACAAGATATTGGCGGGTCCGGACAGCGTGATCTCGCTCGCCGCAGGGTTGGCGTTCGACTTGTCGATGCTGCGGAGCCGCGCGGCGCAGCGGGCAAAGAATACCGCCCTGTCGGCACAGGTACGCGCCGACATTGCCTGGGCCGAATGGCAGACGGCCTGCAATGCGCGGCTGCAAGGGGCGCGGGTGGTGGCGCTGGCCGCGCAACTGCCGCTGGCCCGGCAAAGCGCGGCGGCGACGCAGCTGCTGTACGACCAGTCGGCGCACGCCGCGACCCGGGGCGATATTCCCTGGACCACTCTGGACGGGCGGCGGCTGGCCGCGCTCGATGCGTCGGCGACCCTGCGCGGATTGGAGCGCGATCTCGCGGCGGCGCGGCTGGAACTGAACCGCATGCTCGGCCTGCCGCCGGAAACAATGCTGCAACTGGCCCGCCCGGACGTCCCGGTGCCTCCTCCCTCTGCCGAGGCGCTGACGCAACTGGCGCTGGTCCAGCGGCTTGACCTGGCCGCCTTGCGCCGAGGCTATGATGCTGCCGAGGCCGATGCGCGGATCGCGATCATCCAGCAATTCCCGGCGCTCAACCTGTCACTGAACGGCGCGCGCGATAACACCAACAATCGCTCGATCGGCGGGCAGATCGGCTTTACCCTGCCGCTGTGGAACCGCAATCGCGGCGGCATCGCCGTGGCGGACGCGACGCGCGCCCAGCTTCACGGCGAGTATGACGCGCGGCTGTTCCAGACCCGTGCCGAGATCGCCGCCGCCGTCTCGGCGCTGGCCATCGCCGCGCGGCAAAGCGCTGAGCTGGCCGCTCAGCTTCCCGCGCTTCAGCGCAGCGCCGAGGCCGCCACGCGGGCGGCGCGGCGCGGTGACATCGCCAGCTCGGTGGCCGATTCCAGCAAACAATCGCTGCGCGATCGCGCGCTGGCTGGCCTCCAACTCCAACAGGCGGTGGCCGAGCAATCGATCGCGCTCGAATTATTGACCGGCGGCCCGCGCGCCGCCTGGGACCAGGGACGGAACTGAGAGGATGGTTTTAAGGAAGCGCATGGGGGTTTTGACGAAACGCCGGGCGACCGCGATGTGCCTGCCCCTGTCCCTGATCCTGGGCATGCTGGGCGGCTGCAGCAGCGAAGCAAGCGACGATAACGCGCCAAAACCGGTCGCCGCGATCCAGACCGCGCTGGCCGGCAGCGGCGGCATGATCGAGCAGGCACCGCTCTATGGCATCGCCGAGCCCAGCGGTGGCGACGACGCGGCGGTCACGGTGCCGATGGAAGCCACGGTCAGCCGCCTGCTGGTGACCAATGGCAGCCGGGTCGGCGCTGGCCAAGCCATTGCCGCGCTGTCCGCCAGCCCGGCCAGCCAGCTCGACCTGGCCAAGGCCGGGGTCGATGCCGCGACCACTGCCGCCGCGCTGGCG
>JALYHR010000083.1 GCA_030776465.1 Pseudomonadota bacterium | reverse complement strand
GCCGCGCGCCACGCCTATGCGCCCTATTCGCGGCTGCACGTCGGCGCGGCGCTGGGCTTTGCCGATGGCCGCATCGTCACCGCCGCCAATGTCGAGAATGCAAGCTATGGCTTGTCGCTGTGCGCGGAAACGAACGCGGTGGCCAAAGCCATGGCCGATGGCGTGCGCGGCGGATTGATCGCGGTGGCGGTGGTCGGCGGCCCCCTGCCAGGCGAAGGCGGCCAGCTGCTCAGCCCTTGCGGACGCTGCCGGCAAGTGCTGTCCGAGCTGGCGCAACTGGGCGCGACCGATCCGCTGGTCTATTGCGCGAACGGCGGCGAGGTATTGGAATTGCGCCTGTCGCAATTGCTGCCGCTGGCGTTTGGCCCAGACAGTTTGGCTTGATCGCAGCCGCAAAACTTGACTTTCAACAAGGTCCAGCCTAGCCGATCGCCTTTCCTGCCCATTTTATTCTCGTGGAGTGCCCTATGGCGCGCGTTACCGTCGAAGATTGCGTCGACAAGGTCCCCAACCGTTTCGATCTCGTCCTGCTCGCCGCGCAGCGTGCGCGCGAGATTTCGGGCGGCGCTGAACTGACCATCGCCCGCGATCGCGACAAGAACCCGGTGGTCGCACTGCGCGAGATCGCCGACGAAACCGTCCGCCCGCCGCAACTGCGCGAAGCACTCGTCACGTCGCTCCAACGCGTCCTGCCCGATGATGACGATGCCGCCGATGAAATCGGCTCGCTCAGCCAGCAGGCCGAAGCGCTGCGCATCACCGCCGCCGCCCCCGTGCGCAACGCCTCGCTGGGCGGCGATTACGACGGCTGAGGCTCCTGCAAGCCCCAGGATTTAGAGTTTTTCCTGGGGCGGAATGCCCGCAGACGCGGATGCTCGCAGACCATGCTGAGCTTGGCGCACTGCCTTTTTCTTCTTGCGCCTCGCCACCTACGCAATAGTTTTCCACTGTTGCCGACCTTTCCAGCTAACGCGACGCAACATGACGCTTGTTTGTAAAAATCATGGCCTTATCTTCGAGGCGGGAGCCGACTCCGCTCCCGTTTGAAAGGAGCGCATGGCCCGCAAAACAACCCGCGCCCACGAAGTGGCGCATTTTTCGCCCTTGGCCCCTCGACGCGATGAGACCCGCGATGAAAATCGCCGCTCCAGAGCCGAGATCGAATTCGACGAGCCCGCAGTATTAGCCGCGGTGTTTGGCCAATTCGATGCCAATCTGGTCCAGATCGAAAGCCGATTAGGGGTGTATATCGCCGCCAGGGGCAATCGGATCCAGATCGAAGGGCCGGAAGACGGGGTTGCAAGAGCGCGGGACGTGCTGAAAGGGCTGCAGAACCGGTTGCTGGGCGGGCACGATATCGATTCGGGCGCGGTGGAATCACTGATCGCGATGTCGAACGAACCGATGCTGGAAGGCATCATCGTCGGCAGCCAGGAAACCCCGCCGATCATGATCCGCACCCGGCGCAAGACCATCGTGCCGCGGTCCGCCATGCAGATCAGTTACATGCAGGCGCTGGCGAAAAACGACATTATCTTTGCACTGGGGCCAGCAGGAACCGGCAAGACTTATGTCGCGGTGGCGCAAGCGGTCAGCCAGTTGATGAGCGGCAGCGTCCAGCGCCTGATCCTCTCACGCCCCGCCGTCGAAGCAGGCGAGCGGCTGGGATTCCTGCCCGGCGACATGAAGGAAAAAGTCGACCCCTACCTGCGACCGCTATATGACGCGCTCTACGACTGCATGCCGCCCGAACAAGTCGAACGGCGCATGGCCAGCGGCGAAATCGAAGTCGCCCCCATCGCCTTCATGCGCGGACGGACACTGGCCGACGCCTTCGTCATCCTCGACGAAGCGCAAAACACCACCCCCTCGCAAATGAAAATGTTCCTAACCCGTTTCGGCCAAAACAGCCGCATGGTCGTCTGCGGCGACCCCCGCCAGGTCGATATCCCCGGCGGCGACGCGCTCAGCGGACTGCGCGACGCGGTTGGGCGTTTGGAAGGCGTGGAAGGTATAGCCGTAACCCGCTTCACCAGCGCCGACGTCGTGCGCCATCCGATCGTGGGGCGGATCGTCGATGCTTATGAGGGGCCGGATAGTTGAGGGTTTGTTCGGGTAGTTGAAGACTCTGGGGCCATGGGCCCCAGACCCCGTCATTGTCGGCGTTGGGGGACGTTTCGAAGTCGCATTACACCGCCGCTTATGCATAAGCAGTTGCTGGAGCGAAATTTCGTCCTTCCATCTGTTTTCAAAGTAAGCGAAATCGGAACTATATTGCGCTTCAATGGCGGCTTCGTTTCTGGTTTACTATCGCGGATAATTTTGAATTATTCTCAAAATCTGCAAAGTTGGCAAGTTCAGGGGGACTTTTAATGGCAACGAGACGACTGCTAACGGAAGCCGAAAAACAGGTCGTGCGAGCTCATCAGATCGAGCCGGACGGTTCGCTGAGGTGCTTTATATCCGGCGACCTGATTGGCGAAGGCGATGAGGTCGAATACGACCACATACAGCCTTGGTCCAAGGACGGCGAAACGAGCATCAGCAATATCAGGATCACTCTCAAGGACTTAAATCGCCGCAAATCCGACCAGTCCCTCTATGAGGTCCGAGACAACATCCGTTTAGAACGGTTGTTTGAGGCCAAACAAAATGACATCCGCCTTCAGGATATCTTCAAGCTGAAGGACGTAGTGAGGCGAAACATATTCGCGAGCGTCAACGGCTCGACGATTAGAGTGGACGATGGGACAGCCCCCCTTGAATTCCCCCTATTTCATGACGCGATTCTCGGAGTTTCATACTTCTACGGTCGAATACCCATCCCGTGGATCGAGAACGACGATCAAGAGGGCTTGCAGCCCCGCGTCATCGACTTCAAGCGCCTGATCGCAATCCGCGACCATCTTAAAACGCATCCGCAGCTCGCGCCGTCCATCGGTCGGCTTTTAGGTGGGCGATTGAAACTGTTCGATGGCCAGCACAAGCTGGCTGCCCAGGTTCTCAACAATCAAAAAGACGTCGACATTAAGGTCTATGTTTCGCCGCAGGACGCGGAGTCCGCAAAGCGGCTCTTCGACAGCTTGATGATCACCAACTTGGATGCGCACTCCAAACTGAAGCAAATTCCCTTTTACACATCGACGATGCTCGCGCGCCTATCCGTGATCCACCGCGAATATCTCGACGAGTTTATCGCACAGCGAGCCCCTGAAACCCATACCGAGATAAGCTTTATAGGCTTTCTTGTGTCTCAAAAAGGCCTTAGCCAATCCGAGGCGAAGGATATCCTCCGCGGGGCCATTCGGAACTCGGCACTCGGCGCATCGAGCCTCCAAGCTCATATTGCCAAGGCCTCGAAGGACGCCGGTTACCCCATCACAGTCGATCTGCTTAGTAAGACGATATTCCGGTCCACACTAAATTTGGAGCCGTCCAGCGCCCGGTTTAACTCAGAGCAGGATTATCGAAGTGCGGAGACGGCGAACTTTACTGTAGTGGCCGATCTCCTCGTTCAAGAGACCGGCCTTCGAAACTGGGTGGCGAACAAGAAGGGTACATCACTTACAAACGAGCAACTTAAGGCGCGCCGCATATGGCACAAAGGCTCGGTCCTTACTTGGTCACCCTATCTTAAGAGTATTCTCATTTTTGCATTGCACATCATGACAAGCGCAGAGCGTGATGCGATGCTGTATCGGCAACCCATCACTGACAAAGAGAAGGAAATTATCCGGGTATGCTTGGAACGGCTCTTCTCTCACCCAATGTGGGACGCGCCAGAGCCGACAATCGACAGCCTCCTTGTCTCCGCTCAGAAGCAAGATGCGCTGTTCGACGGCAAAGGGCTGACGGAGAAATATGTCATCTCAGGTGCCTAGGGTAAATTCCTCGCGCTGTGCCGTTTCAACAAAGAACCAAGAAATGTTCAACTCACAAACTGAAGGGAAACTCCATCCACTTTCAAAAATTTTTCGCTGCGGTGGGTGCCAAATGCGATGGCGCGCAACGAAAAATGACGGGGTGCCCGAGGGGTTTGCCCCTCGGATCTATTCTTCATATCGGAGATAGCCTAACGCTCTCCTTTATCCTGGCGTCATTCCCAGCAGACCGACGCCGTGATAATACCGAACGCAGGGGTGTGAGCAACTCATGAGCAAACCGTTCAGCTTGAATTTCCAGATGAAAGGCCCCATCCAGCAACCAGCGACGGCACAGCCATCGCTGACGCTGTATAAGCTTTTCCCGACCGTCATTTGGGACGTTGAACTCACGCAGTTTGCTGACAGCCTGCAGCTCTGGAAGCGAGAGATCCTGCAATTGCGCGATGCCGACCCGCAATCGGCGACGCGATCTACACGGTTGGGGTGGAGCAGCCAGGACCGGTCTGTACTCGACGGCGGGGTCTTTGGACCGCTCAAGGTAGAAGTCAGTCATCTGATCAGTGGCGTCCTTCAGCACATGGCGGGTGAAGAGGTTCCGTTCAAGCTGGAATCATGGATCAATCTGCATGATCGCGGCGGCCTCAATCAGCTGCACATGCATGAGCACGCCTTGTTGAGCGGCGTATTTTATCTCAGCGTGCCTGACGGTTCCGGCCCGCTGATGTTCCGCGACCCACGACCTGGCGTGTTGCACTCGCCCTTCAGGAGCGAAGGCCCCAACGCCTGCAAGGTCATCAGCCTGCCGCCTCGCGCGGGTTTGCTGGTGTTGTTTCCGCATTGGCTGGAGCATTCGGTCGAGCCACATGACGGTGCCGAGCCACGCATCGCGATCGGTCTCAATGCAGCTCGCAACTGAGGACGCGCGACGAAAAATCGCAGGATGGCCGCGCGCTGCCGACGTAGCGGCTGCGGCCAAAACGGCCTGAGGTGTAAACCACCTGTAAACCGCGCGCCTATGGGCCAGCAGCCAAGTCATAAAAATTGGTCGGGGAGAGAGGATTCGAACCTCCGGCCCTCTGCTCCCAAAGCAGATGCGCTACCAGGCTGCGCTACTCCCCGACTGAGGGGGCCTTAGGTTTGTGTGGGACCAGGGGCAAGCGGAAACCGACGGTTGTTGGCACGGGCCGGTGTTGGCAGGGTGGCGCGTGTAGATGGCTTCGCTATAAACCAGCAATGACTGCCAATATCCGCCGCCTCACGACGCAGACCGCTCGAAACACCATGGTCCGGGCGTTTGTCCGTCGCGTCCACCGGGGCTGCATGGGAGCCATGGCGGCATGGCTGATATGCTCGCCCGGATTAGCCGCGCAACCGGCGGCGCAGCAATTACCGACCGGGCAGGCGCTGACCCCCCAGGCAGCGCCGGGTGCGCAATTCGACCCGCTGGTCACCCACATCGGGCCTTTTCCCGACTATGTCGCCGACGGCGCCGCCGCGATCGCGACCAGTCCAGACCACCGCGAGATGTTGGTGCTGACCAGCGGATTCAATCGTTACGTCGGCGCCCATGGCAAGGTGGTCCGCGCGCAGGCCATGCAATATGTCTTGCGCTACCGGATCGACGTGCACGGCGGCAGGCTGGTGCAAACGCTGGCGGTGCCGAACAGTTTCGGCGGCATCGCCTGGGATCCGGACGGTCGCGGCTTCATCGTCGGGGGCGGCGTCGATGACATGGTGCATGTCTTTGCGCGGCTCATTCTGGCACCCGATGCGGGGATGTTCACTGAAATCAGCACCATCGCGCTCGGCCATGCAGCCGGGCTCGGTGACCACGTCAAGCCGCAGGCCGCTGGCGTCGCGGTCAGCCCCGACGGCACGCGCGCACTGGTCGCCAATTATTACAATGATTCGGTCAGCCTGCTCGATCTGGCGGCAAAGCGCGTGATCGCCGAACAGGACCTGCGTCCGGGCAAGATCGATCCGCACCAGGCGGGCGTCCCCGGCGGCGAATTTCCGTTCGCGGTCATCTGGACCGATGCCAGCCACGCCTGGGTTTCGGCGCCGCGCGACCGGCAACTGGTCGCGCTGGAGGTCACCGCGACCGCGATCCGCGTTGCCGGCCGGGTCGCGACGCTGGGCGAGCCGACCGCGCTGCTGAGCGATACCCCCCGCCATCGCCTGATCGCAACCGAGGACAATGCCGACCGGATTGCGGTTATCGACCTGGCAACCGGGCATCTCATCGCCGAGCCGGGCATTGCCTTGCCGGGGTTGGACAGACCGAACAAAGGCCTCAATCCCAACGGTTTGGCGCAATTGCCCGATGGTCGCCTGCTGGTGACGCTGGGCGGAATCAATGCCCTGGCGGTGATGGCGCCGGATGCGGCTGCGCTGCAAGGATTGATCCCGACCGGCTGGTATCCCAGCGCGGTGGGATACAGCCCCGGACGGTCCCGCCAGCCGCCGCGTATCTTCGTCGTCAACCGCAAGAGCCCGCCTGGCCCCAATCCGCTGGGCTGTGTGCCGAGCCTGGCCTTCACTCGCGGCCAGCCCGATGCCTGCGGCAAGGATAACCAATATATCTACCAGCTCGAAAAGGCCGGCCTGCTTCAGTTTCCCCTGCCGGGGCCGGGCGCGCTGGCCGCAACGACGGTGCAGGTGGCGAGCAATATCGGCTTGCCCGATGCGACCGAGCGTGCGGCTGCCGACGAAAAAATGGCGGCGATCCGCGCCCGGATCAAGCATGTGGTGTTCATCATCAAGGAGAACCGCACCTACGATCAGGTGCTCGGCGATCTGGAAGTCGGCAATGGCGATCCGCACCTGGCGATCCTGGGCCGGGCGCTGTCGCCCAATCATCACCGACTCGCGCGCCAGTTCGTGACGCTCGACAATTTCTATGATTCGGGTGAGCAATCGAGCACCGGCTGGACCTGGTCGACCGCCGCGCGCGCGCCCGATATGCTGGAAAAGACCGCGCCGGTGAACTATGCCCAACGCGGCCTGGCCTATGAGGCGGAGGAAACGGATCGCAACGTCTATACCCAGCAAACGCCGGAAGAACGCCGCGCTACCAACCCCCACTTGTCCGCCGATCCCGACCTGCTGGCGGGCCCGGCGCTGCTGACCGCGCCCGATGGCGACGATGACGACAAGCCCGGCCAGGGTTTCCTGTGGGATGCCGCGATCCGGGCTGGGCTGTCCTTGCGCAATTATGGTTTCTCCGATGCGTCGAACTATGATCCCGGCGCGCCCGGTGGAATGCCGTTGCTCCGCGATCCGGCCAGCGAGCAGCGCCGCATCTATGCCCCCGGCGACCGGCTGCTGGCGCCGCGCAGCGATCCCTATTTTCGCGGTTTCGACCAGAAATTGCCCGATTATTGGCGCGAAATTGAATGGCAGCGCGAATATGACCAGCAGGACTCGACCGGAACCCTGCCCGCGCTGACGCTGTTACGGTTGAGCCACGACCATTTTGGCGCGTTCGCCAAGGCCATCGACGGGGTCAACACCGTCGAGACCGAAATGGCCGACAATGATTATGCGCTGGGGCTGGTCGTCGATCATATCGCGCATGGCCGAGCCGCCGACTCGACGCTGATCGTGGCGATCGAGGATGACGCCCAGAATGGCGCGGACCATGTCGATGCGCGGCGCAGCGTCGCCTTTTTCGCAGGAGCGACAGTGCGCCAGGGCGCGGTGGTGTCGACCCGCTATACCACGGTCAATGTGTTGCGCACGATCGAGGCGGTGCTGGGGCTGCCGCCGCTGGGGTTGAACGATGCGCTGGCGATGCCGATGGTGGATGTCTTTGATCCGGCGCAGGCCAGTTGGACCTATCGCGCCGTGGCCGCCGATGTCCTGCGCCAGACTCAGCTACCCATCCCTGCCGACCGTTTTGCCGCGCCGCTATCGGCCACGGTCGGCTGTCCGGGACGCGATGCGCAATGGTGGACAGTGGCGATGCGCGGCCAGGATTTCAGCATCGAAGATCATCTCGACACCGCCGCCTTCAACGCCGCCTTGTGGCGCGGGCTGGGCAGCGGCAGCCAGCCCGCCGCGCGCGACGGCGCGGATTTGCGCGAAAACCGGACCGATCTGCTGAACCGCATGGATTTTGGCCAGGACTGCGCTGGCGGCTGAGCCAGCTAACAATCGTTTTGCGCGTAAATCGTGCAACCCTGCCTTGAATCGCAGCCCGGCTTGGACAACAGAGGGCTGTGCTGAACCAAATGTCTCGTCCCGTCGCCGTCCTGTTCACGGTGTTGTTGCTCGTCATGAGCATCTGGTGCCTGACCGCGACCCCGCCGCCGATCAAGCTCGCGAAGAAGGGCGGCTATACCGATGTCCATCTTTACCACGATATCGCCGCCGCCACCGCCAGGGGTGAGCCTTATCATCAGGCCGCGGCGGAAATGCAGCGCGCGCATCATTATCCGCTGAAGCCGTTCGTCACCATGCGGCTGCCGACGCTGAACTGGCTGGCCGTGCATTTCGGCTGGCGCGGCGTCCAGAGACTCGCCTTTTGCGTGTTGTTCGCGGCCATCATGGCCTGGGTCATTGCCCTGGAAGACACGCTGCACTGGATCGAGCGCATCGGCGTCGCCATCGCGCTGGCAGCCGGTGGCGGGTCCATCGTCGATGTCGATATCCTGGCCTTGCACGAATATTTATCCGGTCTTTTCCTGGCGCTGGCGCTGGCCGGGGTATTCGGCTGGCCGCAGCGCTGGTGGCTGGTGCTGCTGCCTGCCGCTGCCGCGCTGGCGATCCGTGAACTGGCGCTGCCGTTCGTGTTGCTGGCGGCCAACTTTGCCATCTATGAAAAACGCGGGCGTGAATTTGCCGGCTGGGCGGGGCTGATGCTGGCCTTCCTGGTGGCCATGGCACTGCATGCGCGGGCGATCGCGCCACTGGTGCACCCCCATGATCTGGTGTCGCAGGGCTGGACGGCGGCGCAGGGCTTTTCCGCATTCCTCAAGGCGGTGATCTTCACGTCGGTGCTGCAACCCTTGCCGCTGGGGCTGGCACTGTTGGCGGCGATGCTGCCGATGGTCGGCTGGCTGGCGCTGCCCGGACGGTCTGGGCTGTTCGCGGTGCTGCTACTGGGCGGCTATGCGGTGATGATCTCGCTGTTTTCGCGGCCCGACACGTTTTATTGGGGGGCGATTGTTCTGCCGACCTATTTCATCGGTTTTCCGTTGCTGCCTCGTGCTTTTTGGCAATTGAGCGAGGCCATTCGCCGGTCGCCCCCCGGTACGCCTGCCTTCGCTGGCTGAAACGCAGCCCACCTGAACGCCGCGCAGTACGGCGCTTGCGGCTATCGGGCCCAGACTGTAGAGCGCGCTCCAACCCCATATAATCCCGGAGTATCCCACGTGGCCGCGCAATACGCCTACGTCATGAAAGGCATGACCAAGACCTTCCCCGGCGCTGCCAAGCCGGTGCTGAAGGATATCAGCCTGCAATTCTATCAGGATGCCAAGATCGGCATCGTCGGCCCCAACGGCGCGGGCAAATCCACGCTGATGAAGATCATGGCCGGGATCGACAAGGAATACACCGGCGAGGCGTGGCCCGGCGAATATATCACGGTCGGCTATCTGGCGCAGGAACCGCAGCTCGATACAACCAAGACGGTACTGGAAAACGTCAAGGACGGCGCGCGCGAGACTGCCGATCTGGTCGAGCGGTTCAACGAAATCAGCATGTTGATGGCTGATCCGCCGGAGGATTCCGATTTCGACGCACTGATGGAAGAAATGGGCACGTTGCAGGAAAAGATCGACGCGGTGGACGGCTGGACGCTCGACAACCAGCTTGAGATCGCGATGGAAGCCTTGCGCTGCCCGCCCGGCGAACTCAGCGTCGAAAACCTGTCCGGCGGTGAAAAGCGCCGCATCGCACTGACTCGTTTGTTGATCCAGAAGCCGGGCATCCTGCTGCTGGACGAGCCGACCAACCATCTGGACGCGGAAAGCGTGCGCTGGCTTGAAAACCATCTCAAGGAATACGCTGGTGCGGTGCTGATGATCACGCACGATCGCTATTTCCTCGACAATGTCGTGGGCTGGATTCTGGAACTCGATCGCGGCAAATATTTCCCCTACGAGGGCAATTATTCGACCTATCTGGAAAAGAAAGCCAAGCGGCTCGAACAGGAAAGCCGCGAGGACGAAGGTCGCCAGAAGGCGATCTCGATGGAGCTGGAGTGGATCCGGCAAGGGCCGAAGGCGCGCCAGACCAAGAGCAAGGCGCGGATCAAGGCCTTCGACCAACTGGTTGAATCATCGGAAAATCGCCCGGTCAACAAGGCCCAGATCGTCATCCAGGTACCCGAGCGGCTGGGCGGCAAGGTGATCGAGGCGAAGAACCTGACCAAGGCCTATGGCGACAAGCTGTTGTGCGAGAATCTGTCGTTCCTGCTGCCGCCGGGCGGCATCGTGGGCGTGATCGGGCCGAATGGCGCGGGCAAATCGACGCTGTTCAAGCTCATCACCGGCCAGGAAAAGCCCGACGAAGGCGAGATCGACATCGGTTCCACCGTGCGCCTAGGCTATGTCGACCAGAGCCGCGATCAACTCGACCCGACCAAGAACGTCTGGCAGGAAATTTCGGACGGCATGGATTACATGAAGGTCAACAAGCAGGACATGTCGACGCGGGCATACGTCGGCGCGTTCAATTTCAAGGGTCAGGACCAGCAGAAAAACGTCGGCAAGCTGTCGGGCGGCGAACGCAACCGCGTCCATATGGCCAAGATGCTGAAGGCGGGCGGCAATGTCCTGCTGCTCGATGAGCCGACCAACGATCTGGACGTGGAAACGCTGCGCGCGCTGGAAGAAGCGATCGAGAATTTCGCCGGTTGCGCGGTGGTCATCAGCCATGACCGCTTTTTCCTCGATCGCCTGGCCACGCATATCCTGGCGTTCGAGGGCAACAGCCATGTCGAATGGTTCGAAGGCAATTTCGAAGCCTACGAAGAAGACAAGCGCCGCCGCCTGGGCGATGCCGCCGACCGCCCAACCGCATTGGCGTATAAAAAGCTGACCCGCTGACTGTCTTCTGTGGTTGCCGCCCGTGAGGCAAGAAGTTTGTGAGCCGGTGACCGCGGTCCAGGTGCCTTGCCGTCAAGCAGACCATCGGGGCCAGATGCATTGAACGCACCACCAGTCACGCACGATCTGCAATCCCACCCCGTCGAGCCGCGCCGCAGCGGTTTGTGTTGACGCCCAAGCCTGAAAAAAAGGGCCCGCCAAACTGGCGAGCCCTTTCCTGATTTCATCGCCAAAGGCGAAAGTGCGGGCGCCAAAGGCGCAAGCGTCAGT
>JALYHR010000082.1 GCA_030776465.1 Pseudomonadota bacterium | reverse complement strand
CGACCCCGGCGGCGACGCTTGGCCTGCGCCTCGGTTTCGTCGCCTGATTCGCTGACTGCGGCGTCATTGGCGCCATCGTCTTGCGCATGCCCCACGGCATCGACATCGTCGAAATCGCCGCCCTGATCCGAAGCCTCACCGCCAGCGTCCAGTTCATTATCGCTCGTGGCTTCGCCGCCTGCTTGCTGTTCGACACCATCGCGACCCCGGCCACGCCGACGCTTGCGGCGCTTGCGGCGGGCATCGCCGCTTTCCGCAGAGCGATCGGATGTCGTGCCCTCGCCGCCGCTCTCGCTGGCGCGTTCGCGGTCGGGGTTATTGGCCCGTCGCGGCTCGCGCTGCTGCGGCTCTTCGGCGGCCTCGTCCTCGATCTCGTCGTCCTCTTCCTCGGGAAGATCATCGTCCTCTTCCTCGACGTAGGCTACCGGCTCGAACTTGGGCACGAATTCATTGCGCGGTCCCGATGACGCGACGCGCATCTTGGCGCCTTCGTTTTCGCCCTCGGGGATCACTTCGACGGTCACGCCATAGCGCGCCTCGACCTCGGCCAGATCGGCACGCTTGGTGTTCAGCACATAGATCGCCGCTTCCTGGCTGGCGAACAGCGTGATGACGATGCCGCGACCCTTCGCCGCTTCTTCCTCGATCAGGCGCAGTGCCGACAACCCGGCCGATCCGGCGGTGCGCACCAGCCCCGAACCGTCGCAATGCGGGCACGAGCGGGTGGTCGCCTCCAGCACCCCGGTGCGCAGCCGCTGGCGGCTCATTTCCATCAAGCCAAAGCTCGAGATACGCCCGACCTGGATGCGGGCGCGGTCGTCTTTCAACGCATCCTTCATCGCCTTTTCGACTTTGCGGATGTTCGAACTGTATTCCATGTCGATGAAATCGATCACGACCAGCCCGGCCATGTCGCGCAGGCGCAACTGCCGGGCGATTTCGCGCGCGGCCTCCAGATTGGTGTTGACCGCCGTCGCCTCGATGCCGTGTTCCTTGGTCGAACGGCCCGAGTTGATGTCGATCGACACCAGCGCTTCGGTCGGATTGATGACGATATAGCCGCCCGATCGCAACTGCACCACCGGATCGTACATCGCGGTGAGTTGATCCTCGGCGCCGAAACGCTGGAACAGCGGCACCGGATCGACATAGGCCTTCACCCGGCGCGCATGCGTCGGCATCAGCAGTTTCATGAAGTCGCGCGCCAGCCGGTAGCCGCCTTCGCCCTCGACAATCACTTCCTCGATGTCGCGATTGTAGATATCGCGAATCGCGCGCTTGATCAGATCGCTGTCGGAATGGATCAGTGCCGGGGCGCTGGAATGCAGCGTGGTGTCGCGGATATCGTCCCACAGCCGCGCCAGATAATCGAAATCGCGCTTGATCTCGACCTTGGTGCGCTGCAGCCCGGCGGTGCGGACGATGCAGCCCATGCTTTTGGGCAGCGCCATTTCGGATACGATGGACTTCAGCCGCTTGCGATCGGCGACCGAGTTGATCTTGCGGCTGATGCCGCCGCCGTGGCTGGAATTGGGCATCAGCACGCAGTAACGCCCGGCAAGGCTGAGATAAGTGGTCAGCGCCGCACCCTTGTTGCCTCGTTCCTCCTTGACCACCTGGACCAGCAGAACCTGACGGCGCTGGATGACATCCTGGATCTTGTAGCGGCGGCGCAGCGCCATGCGGCGGGCGCGCAGATCGTCGGCCTGGCCGCGCGTATCCTTGGCCTGGCCGCGTGTTTGACCCTGACCCTGGCCTTGACGACGCCCACGACGGCGCCCCTGGCGGTCGCGGCCTTCGTCGCTGGCGCCTTCTTCGTCGCCTTCAGCGCGGGATTCGGCGCCTTCACCTTCATCGGCTTCGAACCCGTTATCCGACTGGTCATCGCCCCGATCATCATCATCGGCGTGGTCGAAACCATTTTCTACCAGACCGTCCTCGATCGTCGCGACCTGGTCTTTTTCCGAGGTATCGATTTCGGTGACGCCGCCGTGGCCATCTTCGCCGTCCTGCGCATAATCACTGTCATAGCCATCGTTATTCGAATAATCGCCAAGATCATCGCGTTGGCCGCTTTCGGCATAAGCGTCTTCCTCGGCTTCCTCGGCGGCGCGCAGCGCGGCTTCCTCGGCGGCGTGCGCGGCTTCTTCGGCCAGCAGCGCTTCGCGGTCTTCCTTGGGGATCTGGTAATAGTCTGGGTGAATTTCGCTGAAGGCGAGAAACCCGTGCCGGTTGCCGCCGAAATCGACGAAAGCCGCCTGCAGCGATGGTTCTACCCTGGTAACCTTGGCGAGGTAGATGTTGCCTTTGATCTGCTTGTGATCGGCAGAATCAAAGTCGAATTCTTCAATCCGGTTCCCTGTTAGTACCGCTACCCGGGTTTCTTCCGGGTGGCGCGCATCGATTAGCATACGCGTGGTCATTATAAATTCTCCAGGCGCTGTCAGGCGCGGGCAAGCCCGGCGCTGTGGCGCGATATTTTGTGGGGGTGCCGCGCGCTGGCGTCGGGGGTAATGCCCGGTGCAGCAGCGCGGATTTATGGGTATATCCGAAGGCCATTGTCGCAAGAATTATCTTATGCATGCGAACCGGCTGTTCGGCGGCGGTGTTTGCATCTGCTGGTCTGAAAAGGCGCGGCGCTATATAGCGCGCAGGATCGGTGGCTGTGGTCTGGTGCGACCTGACCCTTATCGATCCGTTTGCCAGGCTTTCCGTCGACCATGCCGCCGCGCCCCTGTGGAGCTTTGGCGAATGGAACGGCAAACGGCTATTCATGACCTGCATCAACCTGTCGTATCCGGACGGTTCCGACCCGGACGATCCGGGTGGGAACCGGTCAAGCTCGATCCATCCGAAATGCGCAGCCGCCGCCGTAGGGCTGGCTGTTGCGCTGGGGGATCTGGGCAGGACTGCCCCGGTAAACCGTGGTTAGCACCGCAATTCCGCCTCGGCAAGTTTATTGCTTGAGGGTGGATGTAGTTTGCGAGAGAGCGCCGCCACCGCGCTAAAATCTAGGAACGAAATTTTCCAACGGCATCCTGCCGCAAAAAATGCCTGTCCATTTTTTCCCGTGATAGGTTATGGCCCGCGCATGGCCGACGATCCGCCCCCCAACCGCCTGAGCTATCGCATCCGGCGCAATGCCAGTGGACTGGTGTCACGCTGGCCCGCGCTCGGCGGCGCGCTGCATGGTTTTGGCGCGCAATGGCGCGCGCATCGCTGGTTGCGGCTGTGCGGTTATGCGCTGGCTTTGGTGCTGGCGATCTATGTGCTGATCTGGGTGACTGTCGCCCGCAATTTGCCGTCGGCCGAAAAACTGATCGATTACCAGCCGCCGCTGCCGACCATGGTGCGCGGCGCGGACGGCAGCATCGTCTATTCCTACGCGCGTGAGCGGCGGGTCCAGTTGGGCTATGTCGATTTTCCGCCCACGCTGATCAACGCCTTCATCTCGGCGGAGGACAAGAACTTCTTCTCGCATGGCGGCGTTGATTATGTCGGGCTGGGCGAGGCGGTTCTCGATTACGGGCTGAAGTTTCATACCGGGCAACGCGCGCGCGGCGGGTCCACCATCACTCAGCAAGTTGCCAAGAACATCCTGATCGGCAACGAATATTCGGTGAGCCGCAAGCTCAAGGAGATGATCCTGGCGCGGCGCATCGAGCATGTCCTGACCAAGCAGCAGATCCTGGAACTCTATCTCAACGAGATACCGCTCGGGCGGCAGAGCTTTGGCGTGCAGGCGGCGTCGCGGGCCTATTTCGGCCGGGATGTCGGTGATCTCAAGCTCAATGAATTCGCCTTCCTCGCGATCCTGCCCAAGGCACCGGAAACCTATGGCCGCGCCAAGAATGCCGATCTGGCGATCGACCGGCGCAACTGGGTGCTCGACCAGATGGTCAAAAACGGCTTTGTCAGCCGCGCCGATGCCGATGTCGCCAAGGCGCAACCGCTGGGCATCGTCGCGCGGCGGGTGGATAGCTACGATCCGGCGGTCGGCTATTTCGTCGAGGAAGTGCGTCGGCGCTTGATCGATCAATATGGCGAGAATGCCGACGACGGCCCCAACAGCGTTTATGCCGGCGGCTTGTGGGTGCGCACGTCGCTCGATCCGGCGTTGCAGAAGGCCAGCCTTGATGCCTTGCGCAGCGGGCTGATCCGCTATTCCTCGGGTAAGCCGTGGCCGGGTCCGATTGTGCATGTCGATGTCGATCAAACTCGCTGGCAGAGCCAGTTGGTGGTGCTGAACAAGAGCGTGACGTACAAGGATTGGCGCGTCGGGATCGTGGTCAGCCGCAGCGGTTCGTCCGCGATCATCGGCTTTCCCGATGGCTCGACCGGTCCGCTTTCCGCCCTGCCTGACGCGCTGCGCGCGGGCGACGTGATCGCGGCGGCGCCACAGGGCGCGGGCTGGGCGGTCAAGACCATCCCCGGCGTTTCGGGCGGCATGACCGTCGAACAGCCATTCAGCGGGCGGGTGCTGGCCTTGCAGGGGGGCTTCGATGCCGGGCTCGATTCGTTCGACCGCGCGACCCAGGCCGAGCGCCAGCCCGGATCGACGATCAAGCCCTTTGTCTATGCCACCGCGCTCGACAACGGCATGACCCCGGCAACAATGGTCCCCGACGAGGCATTCTGCGTGTTCCAGGGCGCCGCGCTGGGCCAGAAATGTTTCAAGAACTTTGGTGATGAAGGCGGCGGTGGCAACCATACCATGCGCTGGGGGCTGGAACAGTCGCGCAACCTGATGACCGTCCATATCGCCAATGACACCGGCATGCCCAAGGTGGTGCACACTTTCAACCGCCTCGGCATCGGCAATTACCAGCCCTATCTGTCGTTTGCGCTGGGCGCGGGCGAGACCACGGTCAGCCAGATGGTCAATGCCTATTCGGCGCTGGCCAATGGCGGGGTGCAATATGAATCCTCGCCGATCGACTATATCCAGGATCGTTTTGGCAAGGTGATCTGGCGCGCCGATGACCGGCACTGCGAAGGCTGCAACATGGCCGACTGGGATGGCAAGGCGATGCCGCGCCTGTCGCCGCGCGGCAGCCAGGTGCTGGACCCGCGCACCGCCTATCAAGTCGTGCACATGCTGGAAGGCGTGATCATTCGCGGCACCGGCATCGCCCTGCACGATCTGGGGCTGCCGCTGTTCGGCAAGACCGGCACCACCTCGGGGCCGACCAATGTCTGGTTCGTGGGGGGCACGTCCAAGATCGTCGCTGGCGTTTACCTGGGTTACGATCAGCCGAAACCGCTGGGCGGCTATGTCCAGGGCGCGACTTATGCGGTGCCGATGTTCAAGCAGTTCGTGCAGGAAACGATGGGCCGCTGGGACCATGATCCGTTTCTGGCTCCCAGCGGGGTGCGGATGGTCAAGATCGACCGGATCAGCGGCCAGCGCGTATTCGGCGGCACGCCAAGCGACGATGCCAAGGCGTCGATCATCTGGGAGGCATTCAAGCCCGAAACCGAGCCGCAGCGGCCGACCCGTGAAAGCCAGCTCGCCGCCAAGCGCCAGGATTTGCTCGATGCCATCAGCCGCGGCTTTGCGGCGCGCCATCCGGTTGCGCAAAGCACCGCGCCGAGCGAGTCCGACAGCCTGCCGCCGCAGGATTTTGCCGCGCAGCAAGGCGGGGTTTATTGAGTTCTGGACCGTGCCTGCGTTAACGGATAGCTTCAGGGCATGAAACACGCATCCCTCGCGGCTTTGGCTGCGCTCGCGGTCTTTTCGCTGTCCACCCCTGCCATCGCGCAATTGGCGACCGGGGCGCTGGCGCCAGACTTTGCCACACAAGGCGCGATGGCGGGCAATGATTTCCCGTTTCGGTTGAGTGACGCGCTCAAAAAAGGCCCGGTCGTGCTCTATTTCTATCCCAAGGCGTTTACCCAGGGCTGCACGATGGAGGCGCATGCCTTTGCCGCCGCCATCGATGATTTTCACAAGGCGGGGGCGACGGTGATGGGCATGTCCGCCGACGATCTGCCGACGCTGAAACGCTTTTCGACCAGCGAATGCCAGAGCAGGTTCCCGGTTGCGGTCGCGACCCCGGCGATCGTCAAAGCCTACCATGTCGCGCTGGTGAACCTGACCGGGCTGGGCCCGCATATCACCAATCGCACGTCCTATGTCATCGCTGCCGATGGCCGCATCAAATTCGTCCATTCCAATCTCGACTGGCACGATCACGTCAAGTTGACCCTGGCGGCGGTGCAGGGGCTTTCTACCAGCCACTGAACGTCCGCCTGCTTATTCCCCACCCGCTTGCGGGAGGGGTTAGGGGTGGGCACTTTGTTCAGGCGCTATGGTTGGAAGCAAGTGCCCACCCCCGGCCCCTCCCGCAAGCGTGAGGGGAGTTAAGAAGGCGCGCTGTCGCTCCCCCGCCCTTTACTTTGACGGCAATCCGGCTAACGGGGCTGCCTGCCCATTTGGGTGTGCCAAATCTGAAAGAGATGTCGCGATGCGTGCCGAGGGGCAGGCCCATATAGACCGTATCGAAGCGGCGCTGGCGTTGGTCCGCAAGTTCCTGAACTGGGACCGGGCGTTGCGCCGACTGGACGAGTTGAACGCGCGTGTCGAGGATCCGAAGCTGTGGGATAGCCCGCGCGATGCCGAAGCGGTCATGCGCGAACGGCGACGGCTGGAAGCGAGCATCGGCACTGTCACGCAAATCAGCCAGGAAATGGCCGACGCCATCGAATTCGTCGAAATGGGCGATGCCGAGGGTGATGACGCGATTGTCCAGGACGGTCTGGATTCGCTGGCCGCACTGGCCCGGCGCGCCGATGCCGACAAAGTCCAGGCCCTGCTGGCGGGCGAAGCCGACGCCAACGACGCCTATCTGGAAGTGCACGCAGGCGCAGGCGGCACCGAAAGCCAGGACTGGGCCGAAATGCTGCAACGGATGTATTCGCGCTGGGCCGAACGCCACGGCTACAAGGTTGATGTCGTCGATTATCACGCCGGCGAACAGGCCGGGATCAAAAGCTGTACGCTGTTGATCAAGGGCGAGAACGCCTATGGCTATGCCAAGACCGAGAGCGGCGTTCACCGGCTGGTCCGCATCAGCCCTTATGACAGCTCGGCGCGGCGGCACACCAGTTTCAGTTCGATCTGGGTCTATCCGGTGGTCGATGACAATATCGAAGTCGACATCAAGGAAAGCGACTTGAAAATCGACACTTACCGCGCGTCAGGCGCGGGCGGCCAGCATGTCAATACCACCGATTCGGCGGTGCGGATCACCCATGTCCCGACCGGCATCATCGTCGCCAGCCAAAGCGACCGCAGCCAGCACAAGAACCGCGCGACCGCGATGAACATGCTGAAGGCACGTATCTATGAGGCCGAACTGGCCCGCCGCGAAGCCACCGCGCTGGGCGAATATGCCGCCAAGACCGAAATCGGCTGGGGCCATCAGATCCGCTCCTACGTTCTTCAGCCCTATCAATTGGTGAAGGATCTGCGGACTGGGGTAACCTCGACCGCGCCCGACGATGTGCTCGACGGCGATATCGATCCGTTCATGGCGGCGGCGCTGTCGCAACGCGTGACGGGCGAGAAGGTGGCTGTGGAGGATGTCGATTGAGGCGTGCCGCTGCGATCGTGGTGGCGATGGTCGGGGCGATAGGCCTGCTTGCCGCCTGCCATGACAGCGGTAAAGATGCGGGGCGTGCGGCGGCGGCGCGCGGGTTTCCGATCGGCGAACCTGTGCCTGCTGTCGCCACCTCCGACAATTCCTTTACCGAAGCCCGGCGCGACCAGTTGAACGAAGCGGCTACGGTGATGACGCTGGCGGACGTGCGCGACGGCATGACCGTCGCCGATATCGGGGCGGGCGAGGGCTATTACACCTTGCGGCTGGCGCCGCGCGTCGGCCACCGGGGCCGGGTACTGGCCGAGGATATCGACGGTGCGGCGTTGACCCGGCTGGGCGACCGCGTCCAGCGTGAGCGGCTCGACAATGTCTCGATCGAACAGGGCGAGGACGCCGACGCGCATCTGCCCGAGGCGAGCTTCGATCGGATTTTCATGGTTCACATGTTTCACGAGGTCAGCGAGCCTTACGCCTTTTTGTGGCATATGCGGCCAGCGCTGCGCCCGCATGGTCGGGTCATCGTGGTCGACATCGATCTCCCGGTCGCGGCGCACGGCATCCCGCCCGCACAATTGTTCTGCGAATTTTCTGCGGTGGGCTTTCGCTTGACCGAATTTATCCGTAAACCGGAACTGACGGGGTACTATGCGCAGTTCGAGGCGGTCGGTGACCGTCCGGCGCCCTCGGCCATCAAAGCCTGCCCTGGCCGCGCTAAATGACGGCGAAATGCAGGCCCATGACCGTGTTCAGCGCGAAACGAAAGTAAGGGACGATGAGTTTCAAGGGTTTAGCGCCGATCATCTACGCCGGACGGGAAGTCTGGCCGCTCATCGAGGGTGGCAAGGGCGTGTCGGCGACCAACCACGCCAGTTCGGGGGCATGGGCGGCGGCGGGCGGGATCGGCACGGTCAGCGCGGTCAACGCCGACTCATACGATCCCGAGGGCAAGATCATTCCCCAGATTTACGAGGCGCTGACCCGCCGCGACCGTCATGAACAACTGATCCGCTACGCCATCGATGGCGCGGTCGAACAAGTCAAACGCGCCTTTGACATTTCCGGTGGCAAGGGCGCGATCAACATCAATGTGCTGTGGGAAATGGGCGGCGCGCAGCAAGTATTGGAAGGCGTGCTGGAAAAGACCCGCGGGCTGGTGGCAGGCGTAACCTGCGGCGCGGGTATGCCGTACAAGCTGTCGGAAATCGCGGCGCGCTTCAACGTCAATTACCTGCCGATCGTCAGTTCCGGGCGTGCTTTTCGCGCGCTGTGGAAACGCGCCTACCACAAGGTGTCCGACTTGATGGGCGCCGTGGTTTACGAGGATCCGTGGCTGGCGGGGGGCCATAATGGCTTGTCCAACGCCGAGGATCCGCTCAAGCCCGAAGACCCCTATCCCCGGGTCAAGGCGCTGCGCGATACCATGCGCGCCGAGGGCGTGGCCGACAGTGTGCCGATCGTGATGGCGGGCGGGGTGTGGTTCCTGCGTGAATGGGACAATTGGATCGACAATCCCGAACTGGGGCAAATCGCCTTTCAATTCGGCACAAGGCCGCTGCTGACCGAGGAAAGCCCGATCCCGATCGGCTGGAAAGAATATCTGCGCACGCTGGAACCCGGCGATATCTTGCTGCATCGCTTTTCACCGACCGGGTTTTATTCGTCCGCCGTGCACAATCCATTCCTGCGCGAGCTGGAAGCCCGGTCGCTCCGGCAGATCCCCTATTCTCGGGTCGAGGCGGGTGAACATACCGTGCAACTCGACGTGGGTGTGCGCGGCAAGAATTTCTGGGTCACGCCCAAGGATCGCGATCGCGCGCGGGGCTGGGCAGGGCAAGGCTTTACCCATGCCTTGCGCACGCCCGACGATACCGTGGTGTTCGTCACGCCCGAGGACCGTGAAATCATCCGCAAGGACCAGTCCGATTGCATGGGCTGCCTCTCGCATTGCGGTTTTTCGTCATGGAAAGACCATGATGACTACACCACCGGGCGGCTGGCTGACCCGCGTAGTTTCTGCATCCAGAAAACCCTTCAGGACATCGCGCATGGTGGCGACCTCGACAAGAACCTGGTGTTCGCCGGCCATGCCGCCTATCGTTTCAAGCAGGATCCGTTCTATTCCAACAACTTCACCCCGAGCGTGAAACAGTTGGTGGACCGGATCCTGACCGGCGATTGAAGCCGGTACCCGAGTTTCAGGAAACCGGGCGCAGGCGGATCGCGGCGATCATCAAGTCGAAATCGTCGCTGCGGATGATCCGTTCGAACTGGAAACCGGCGCGTTCGTCCAGTGACCACACCAGATGGGCCTCGATAAGGCCGACTTGCGGCAAGCGGACCACTACCCGTTCGCCGCGCGACATGCCGGTCGCCGAAGCGGTCATGAAGCCGTCGGTCGATATATTGGCGATATGAAGCAGGAATTCGCCGCGCGAACGGTGTTGGGCCGGCAACCGGCAATTCACCCGACAGCGATTCGATCGCCGGGTTTCGGCTACGGAAAGTTGTGCCGCACTGGCCATAGTTAAAGTCCCTGGATCACTGTCGCAGGACCGCAATGGCCGAAATAGGCGAACATTCGGTAAACACCGGCAAGCTTATGCCGCCAAACCGGCACAATGATGCCGCCCGAAACAAACCATCGAGCCGTTAATCTGCACCACACTATCCTCCCCCAGAGGGGGAGGATTGAACGGAGCCGGATTTAGCGCATGTTGCTAAGCGGCAAAACTCAACCCCTCCGCAGTACCCCGTGGCGTTTTTTCCCTGCCGAAATTCGCACATCCCCCGTGTCGGCGGAAATGTGAAACGCCTCGTCGGTGACCGTCTCGCCATCCAGCCGCGCTCCGCCACCGGCGATCAGCCGCTTGGCATCGCCCCGGCTGGCCGCAAAGCCGATCCCGACCAGGGCATCGATCATGGCTAGCCCGCCCACCGGCAGCACCAGCACCGGCAGGTCCTGGCCCAGCCCGCTGCCTGCAAAAGTCGCCGCTGCGGTGGCCGCAGCGGTCGTGGCGGCCTGATCGCCCCGGCACAGCGCCGTCACCGCATTGGCCAGCGCCACCTTGGCTTCGTTGATCTCCTGCCCCGGCAGCGCCTCCAGCCGCGCGATCTGGTCCAGCGGCAGATCGGTGAACAGCCGCAGGAACCGGCCGACATCGCGGTCGTCGCAATTGCGCCAATATTGCCAGAAATCATACGCGGGCAGGGCGTCCTCGTTCAGCCACACCGCACCCGCCGCAGTCTTGCCCATCTTTGCCCCGTCCGCCGTGGTCAGCAGCGGCGTCGTCAGGCCCAGCAATTCGGCGCCATCCATGCGCCTCCCCAATTCGATGCCATTGACGATATTGCCCCATTGGTCCGATCCGCCCATTTGCAGGCGGCAGCCATGACGCCGCGACAATTCGCGGAAATCATAGGCCTGCAGGATCATGTA